>JAOZHS010000002.1:600000-892270 GCA_026014745.1 Candidatus Bathyarchaeota archaeon
ATGGTTATGGTCATGCGTGCGATGTCAGCGTTTTCGGTGGGTCCCACAGTGATGCTTTCGATGTTAAAGTTCCGACGACGGAACAAATTCGAAATCATATGTAGAACACCGGGTTTGTTCTCCACTAACACAGATATGACTTTGGTTCTTTCAGCTTCCATTAATAGTCACCTCTCTGTTGGGGTAATCCACAGCCCGGCGGCACAAACGGAACCACGTCGGTTTCGGAGCCGATAGGCACATCGATTACCGTTGTAACCTTACTGGTTAGTGCTGTCTTAACTGCTTTGTGGAACTCATCCATGCTGCCCACGCGGAAACCCTGCGCTCCGTAAGCTTCCGCTAACTTGACAAAGTCAGGGGTTTTACCCAAATTGACTGCCATGTAGCGGCGGTTGTATAGGGTGCGTTGCCACTGCGCCACCATGCCTAAAACACTGTTGTTCAGCACGATAACGGTGACAGGGATGTCTTCTGTGACGCTGCAGGCTAATTCCTGCTCAGACATGATGAAGCTTCCGTCTCCTGCAATGTCCACGACTGGTCGGTCGGGGCAAGCGACTTTGGCGCCTATGGCTGCGGGGAAACCGAAGCCCATGGTTCCAAGCCCGCCTGAACTGATGAAAGTGCGGGGCTTTAACGCCTTAAAGTACAGCGCTGACCACATCTGGTTCTGACCCACCTCTGTAGTCATAATGCCATTCTCAGGCAACAGAGTCCGTAACGCCATCAGAATGTTTTTGGGCAAAACGTCCCGTGGTAAATCCCTCAGCAAGGGGCTTAGCTGCTCTTTGGCTTCTTTAACGCGTTTAGTCCAAGCGGTGCCTTCGCCTTTTTGCAGCTTCTGGGAGGTTGCAGCGATTAATTGTTTGAGGGCGATTTTGGCGTCGGCAACTATGGGCACGTCGACTTCGATGTTTTTGTTGATTTCCGCATTGTCGATTTCAATATGAATCTTCTTGGCTTCTGGCGCGAAGGTGTCAAGGTTGGCGGTTGCGCGGTCGCTAAATCGTGTGCCAACTGCTAAGAGCACGTCGCATTCACCCATCAATCGGTTGGCTGCGGGGTTGCCGTGCATTCCGATGCTGCCCACGGATAAGGGGTGAGTTTCTGGGAAGGCTCCTTTGCCCATGAAGGTTGTTGCAACGGGTGCCATCAGCAAATCGGATAGTTGCATGATTTCATCTGAGGCGCCTGAGGTGATGGCTCCGCCGCCGACTAAGAGCAGGGGACGCTCAGCTTTGGCTAGTAATTCGCTGGCTTGGCTGATTTTGGCTGGGGCTGGCTGGGTGATTAGTTTGTAGCCGCGGATATGGACTTTGTTGGTGAATTCCACATCTGCGATTCCTGACTGGATGTTTTTAGGTAAATCAATCAGCACTGGTCCGGGCCTGCCGGTGGTTGCCAAGTAGAATGCGTTGTTGACCATAAGAGGGATTTCTGAGACAGCACGGGGTTGATAGCTGTATTTGGTGACTGCAGTGGCTATGCCGATTATGTCTGCCTCTTGGAATGCGTCTTTACCAATCATGTAGCTGGTGTTGACGCCTGCAGACGGCACCTGCCCTGTGAGAGCTATCATGGGCGAAGAATCCATGTAGGCATTAGCGATGCCTGTGACGAGGTTTGTGGCGCCTGGGCCGCTGGTTGCCATACATACGCCTGCGCGTCCGCTGGCTCGTGCGTATCCTTCGGCTTCGTGAGCTGCACATTGTTCGTGGCGTGCCAAGATGTGGCGTATCTTCTTGTTGCCGCATAAGGTGTCGTATACTGGGAGGATAGCGCCGCCTAAGATGCCGAAGATTGTATCAACGTTTTGTTTTTCAAGGGATTCTAAGAGTGCTTGTGCACCAGACATTTTAGTCATGTTCCAATCTGTCTCCTGTATTTGTTTTAAGAATTATACTGTCGTCTCGGAAAAATTGTTGCTGAAAGGCTGTGAAATATTTAGAGGTTAACCTGGGCATGTTAGAAGAAGTATACCCGACGATCCCAGCTATGGAGGTGACGATCCCTCATTTTTCTTGCCTCTTTAATAGTCCACTTTCTTTTTACCGTAGACCTCTATTCAAATAAAAAGCTTGCGGTGCCACTAAAGCTTTGGGGCACTCGAAGACTCAGTTTAGATAGCGCCGTATGCTCCGAACCTTTATTTTTCTATACCTGCATAGTGTAGGTGTAGCTTAATTTTTAGAGAAGTAACCGATATGGTAGACGAGGTTTTTACTGACACCATCATAAACGTGGTGATTATTGCGGTAGCGTTTGTTGTCCTAAACTACGCCAGCAACCTTGCCATCCACAACGCCGTCAAAGTCGCAAACATCACGCGGCTAGGCAAAACAGCCATAGGCTTTTCGCTGATTGCGTTCTCCACTTCGCTGCCCGAGTTGGCGGTGGCAGTTACAGCTGCCCTCTCAGGTGGGGCGCCGCTTTCAATTGGCAACGCGTTGGGTTCAAACATTTTTAACATCTGTGTTGTGGTGGGTTTAGCGGGGTTGTTGCTTCACTTTCATCATGTGCGACAAAAACGTCGTCACCCCAAAGAACCCGCTAAGCACCCCAATCCCAACATCGTGTTTTCCTTGGCTAAATCGGAGTTAAATAGCATCTACTTTGGCTTATTCATCTCCTCCGTCATACCCATCATTTTAATCTTCATCTCCACCGCCACCTGGATAGTTGGCTTAGTGTTAATCGGCATATTCATCGGTTACATGTACCAACTCACAAAAGTCCGAATCCCCACCGAAGACGCAGAACCCGTAAAACCAGAAGAGAAACGCAGAATCAAAAGAATCATCGCCCTCACCCTTGCAGGCACCCTAGGTGTGGTAGCAAGCGCGTATTTTCTGGTGGAATCCGCTGTCAGCATTGCAGAAACCGCGGGGCTATCTGAGCAGGTAATCGGCGCCACCATCATCGCGCTTGGAACCAGCCTCCCCGAATTAACGTTGGATTTGAAGGCGCTAATGAAGGGACACTCAGGTTTAGCGTTTGGCGACATCGTGGGCAGCAGCTTCGTAAACATCACTCTTATTTTGGGAGTGTCGCTTTTTCTACCCGCACTGCTAGGCACCCCCATAGTTATGTCAGTAAGTGTCTTCCAGAACCTTGTGCTGTTCTCGATTGTGGCAAACCTGTTCTTCTGGTACTTCCTATCCAGAGGACATATAGGCTACAAAGAAAGCCTCGTATTCCTATTCATCTACGTGCTATTTTTAGTGACAACCATAAGTGCACTCTAACACTCAACCCACCTAAATTTAGAAGCCCATATTTGGAGCGTGGATAGGGATTTTGGTTGCTTTAAGCGCA
This sequence comes from Candidatus Bathyarchaeota archaeon, assembly GCA_026014745.1. Taxonomy (NCBI): domain Archaea; kingdom Thermoproteati; phylum Candidatus Bathyarchaeota; species Candidatus Bathyarchaeota archaeon. Next base: position 603,319 of record JAOZHS010000002.1, read on the forward strand.
GCAAACACCACTCCCACAACAAGAACTGCGCAAATTATCCAAATAGGCAACTCGGGCACAGGCGTGGGTGTTGGTTGGTTTGTTGAACCGATGGCGTAGACTTTGCCGTCGTTTGAACCGACATAAACTATGCCGTAGGCGACTGCTGGAGAAGAATAGACCTCGCCATCTGTGGTGTAAGTCCAGATTGTCGCGCCAGTTTTGCTATCTATTGCATAGACTGCGTGTCCCCTTGGATTATCATGGGTCAAAATAGAGTTTTCGTCAGAACCAACGAACACTAATCCCTCAGCAACCGCGGGGGAAGAATACCGAATCGAGCCGATTGTATGATTCCACAGCAACGCACCAGTTGTTACATCTATTGCCGTGATGCCTCCAGGTTGAATAATTGCTCCGCCGATACCTGTGGAAACGTAAACTACCTCATTGGCAATTGCTGGCGTAGAGTGAGAGACAGCGCCCACGGTATTGCCCGACCAGACAAATGCGCCACTAGAAGCGTCCCATGCCTGAAGTTCCTGAGGTTCCATGCCTATAAGAACCAAGCCGTCACCGATTGAAAAAGAAGAATGCCCATTATAATTTGAGCCCCTATGACTCCAAGATTGCTCTCCTGACGTTGCGTTTAAAGCCGCAATGTCTCCTGCGGAACCTCCAATGTAAACCAGCCCATTATAAACGGCAGGAGAAGCCCAGGTCCTGAAGGAAGGGATATACTGCCACGTGAGATTACCTGTTGAGGCATTAAAGGCATAAAGCCGACCACGGTAATCGGGCGTATTAGCAACCGTAACGTAGACTAAACCATCGGCGACGGCTGTTGCAGAAATCTCATCAGGGTACCCTGAGTCGGTAGGGCTTTGCCAAATTAAATCGCCTGAAGAAGCATCCAACGCGAATACCGCATGACCATGATACCCTCCGACGTAAACAACCCCGTCAACTACTGCGGGCGAAGACTGCACGGGACCAAAAGTGTTGTATTTCCAAAGCAGGGAACCATCAGAAGCGGCTAAAGCATAGACGTAGCCGTCGTCTGAACCCACATAAACTACTCCATCCACAACAGCAGGTGAAGCTTTAACCGCGCCACCTGTGCTAAATGTCCAAAGGGTTTGGTTGGTTCGGGGCGCCATCGATTTGGAGTACCCTGTGTGGGTCAGGTCATGGTTGAACATTGGCCAATCATCAGCTTCGGCGGCGTTTACTGGCAACCCAGCGGGAAAAATGCTGACAAATAGAAAAAGCACCAGCGTTGTCAGGGCAAGTTTAATCCAGCTTGGCTTCTTTGAGGCCATAATACTGTTTTGAGTTCTGGAGTTATACATTTTTGCATAATTCAACTCGAAAAGTCGGAAATTGGGTTAGTCAGGGAATGCCTATTTATACTTTAATTAAGGGAGGGAGTGGTTCTGGTGCATTTGGGGGTGATGCCATGAAAAAATCTTCATGGTGCGCATCGGGTCACAACATAATTTTTGAAACAAAGCGGCAAGTATCTTGTTGTGTGTTACATACAGCGGCAGTCTTTTATTTGTACCAAGAAATATATCGCTCTGGGACACAGAATGGACGAAGTCAGCAAAAGAAACCTCTTTTGGCTAGTGGGAATCTTTTACAACAGTTTGACTGGTTACATTTTTTGGAGATTTTTAGACGAGGTAGCAGCCATGTTTGAAACATGGATGTTAAATTTGGAAGGGTTATTTGCTGTTTCCATGTTCGTGAGTGGCTTAGCACTTATTGGTGTTTTAATAGGATTATGGAAAAAGACCCCACACTTATACACAGATTTATCCTTTGTAACAATACACTTTATCCAACGAAACGGTACACCAGACGAACCTACTAACCCTACATACATTTTGGATAGTAGGGCCGATAAAAGAATAGCTTATTCTGTAATATCTTTACCTAGTTGGTTAGTGCATAGTGTAACAAATGGGAAATTTGTCTGCGTGCCACATGATAGTGAAACAGCACTTAAAGCCGAATTTATTCAACAGGGGATTACTATCGAGGAAAAACAAGAACCAACCCCTCGAATGTTAGGTATAAGGTGTAGGACAAATAACTCGCTTTTTATACACGAAAAGCCGCTAGATGAAAAACAATTATCCGTTTTGAAAAGCAAAAAAATTGATAATATTAAAATTGTATATTTGCATCCTTGGTTGCGAAAAGAGGTTTCTCCTCCAGCTAAAAGACTACTTATAAAACAATGTTCGCCAACACAATATGAGGTTTATGAAGGAATCGCCCATGATTTAGAATTAACAGATAATGAGATTCTTGGTTTCCAAAGTTATTCGATTTTTCCTTGGGAATTTTCTATTCGATTTTGGTGTTGGCGTTATCCACATTTATCGTTTCACCGTCATGCGAAATACATTAAATGGCATTATTCATTAAGTCAGTTAGAAAAAGATTATTGAGACTTTTCTTGGTTCTATCAAGTCTGCGGTATTCAAAAATAAGAAATTAATATAGAAAAATAGAGAAGGCAAACAAGTCAATGGGCTGGTAAATTATCCAAAAGTAACGTAAATTCTTTTTGAATTTGTCTCGTCAACAATAGACGCTATTGGCACACTTCTTTTAACTGCCGCTATACCGTCTTCGCAAGATTGCTTTGTTGTATATGTCTCGCTTGTAGCTATTATTTCATTGTTATCGGCTTTTAAAACCCAATAGAATTGTTTATTGCTTGAGTCTTTTATTGCAAATTTTGCCAGTTTTTGTCACCTCAAGCAATTAAGTGTAGTTTTGGGGGTTAAAAAGCGTTAACATAAATATGTTATCAGATGCAGGGGAGGTGAGTGAAACTGAAATGTTTGTTAAAACGGCTAGCGTAAATTTTTATTTAAAATGGAAGTAGCTTTCAAGTCCACGATGTAAACGGTTTTGAAGTAGGGGCTGTTAAGCAAATCAGACATTACCTCAGGGTGATTATCGCCATAATAGGCTTTCACAACCGTTAGCAGGTCATCCTCGCTTACTTGCTGTCCGTCCTTTAAGCCTAAGTCTTGGATTACGGCTAGGGCTTTCTTGTCATTTTCCATAATAATCCATCTTGGAATTTCATTGAGTGCCCTACCAAATAGTTAGGATAATAATTTGGACGATGGTGTTTTTCGCACTCGTTCTAATAGGACTTTTGTAATTTCTGACCTTTCGGAACAAGCTAGACGTAACTCGTCGTGTATCCTAGTATTACCAATGTTTGAATACCAAACATGGGTTAATATTTGAGCACGATTGGCTTCATCAATTGCGGGCATAAAGTCGCTATCGCCTGTAACTAAAATGGCTTTGTTAATATTGTCCTTCCATATAGCCCTAGTTAAGTCAACTGTTAGTAAATTATCAACTCTTTTCTGTTTGTATTTAGTAACTCTATCTCCACAATTAACACATTGAGTATCAATGCGGCTAAGTTTACCCAGTCTTACTTGAAATCGGGGATAAAGTTTCAAATTGTACATAAACTTATCAAATGTTGCCTTTTTTGTTTTTTCGATAGTCGTTGGTATTGCACTTTGAAATGGCGGAGCGTCATAGTAAAATGTAAAAAGGCGTTCATAGTTGCCACAAAGTAAATCTGAAAACTTACAAAAATCAACATCATAAACGCCGAGATTTTCTCTTACTTTAGCAAAATAACCGCCATCTATGAAAACAGCTGCTTTATCAGCCATATAGTTACCTCTCTCCCTACTTGTCGGTAACTAGTATATAAAACAAGATTATCACTAAATACATACGACTGCCTGCCGTCCTCGACGAACGGCAGCGAAAACAACATGGATTCAATTGGACAGATTTACTTATAAATTTATTGGCTTGCTTTTTTTGCATTCTGAATTAGGGTTATCCACTTGTTTTTGCCTTCGATGGTTATTCCACATGCATCTGCGGGGGTTTTTCCGTTTAGAGCTTCGTGTGGTCGGATGTAGTTGTGGTAAAGTTGGTAGCCTTGTAGGATTGGTGTTTGTTTCTTTTTGAGTCCACGCATTGTTTTTTCGCGGTCTCGGATTTCTCCGTTCATGCGTTCCATTTTGTTGTTATTGTGACATTTGCCGTCAAAGGTTATTTTTCGGGTGTGGACTGATTGGGGAAAAATATCTTTGGCTGACACTGCATAGGTTGGTAGTCCGTCGGTGATTATGGTTTGGGGTTGCTTTTTGGCGATGCGTCGGGCTTGCATGAATAACTGTTTTGCGTCGTGTTTGTCTTTGCTGTCGGCTACTTCTTGGGCTATCCAGAAGCGTGTTTCGTCGTCCATCATGGCAAAGAGGTATTTGAGGTTGCCTTTGACTTTGATGTATACTTCGTCTGCTCTCCAAGTGTTTGACACGTTGGGCTTTATCTTTTCGAGGTAGGTGTTCATTAGTGTAACATATTTTTTGACCCATCTTAGTATGGTTGAGTGGTCTACGTTTATGCCTTGGAGTTTTAGGAATTTTTGGACGTTGCGGAAGGATTCTCCTGTGAAGTAGAGTTGCATGGCTGAGGTTACGATTTGGGGTGTGGCTTTTAGTTTTTGGAAGCCTAAGTTGATTGAGAAGCGTTTGCCGCAGGTTTTGCATAGGTATCTTTGTATGTCGCCGTTTTGGTTGTGTCGGATTGCGTTTTTGACTATGTTTTCTGAGTTGCAGTATTGACAGGTGTGTACGTTGACTTCTGGGATTACTCGGTTAACTTTGACTTCTGCTCGGATGGTTAATGAGAATTTGACGGCGTGAATGTGTTTGCACGTGGTGTGTCGGTAGGTGTTATCTGGGCAGTCACAGAACCATTCACCGTCTATCTTGTTAATGGTGTATTCACCGTTGCCGCTTTGAGATTTTACGATGTATAGAAGTTCATCTATGCGTGTTACTTGTCCGTTTGTGTTTGCGATTGTTTGTCCGCGTTCTTCTCTGGTTGTAGTGTGTTGGGCTAACATGCTTATACCTACACGTATACCTAAGCAATAGGTTACTTAAAAGCTTTTAGGTATAAACATAGGTATATTAAAATACTGCTCAGGGCTAAATTATACCTAACCGAGGTATAACAATGGGAGAAATAACATACCTAAACAAAGCCTCACCCAAAACAGAATCACTCAGAACAACCGTACCACGAAGCATCATAGCCCAATTTGGGCTAACCGAATACGACAAATTAGAATGGATTTTAAAGGCTGAAGGGGGCGAGCTAATCATTCAAGTTAAGCCACAAAAAGGAGAGATTCGCTAACATGATTCCATTAGCAAATATTCTAACAATTACGGGCATACTTATACAGACGGGAGTCATATTTTGGACGGTAAGGAGTATTTTTTACAGTAAACAAAAATATCAAAATCAAGAAAAAAATGAATGGTTTGCTGGTAACGTACAACAAAATAGGGAGCGGCGAGAACAAATTCCCGTCATGATTGCCCTCGTATTTGCATCTATTCTTCAAATCGGGGGGTTGTTGCTTTAATACGCACATCACCCGCCATGCACCAGAGAGAAGAAATTTTTAGCGCACCCGAAGATGCACCAGAACCGAGGGAGTAGATCCTCAAAGGTAGCTGAGGCTGCATGAATCCAAAAATGGAGAAACTGCAGAAAGAAATTCTGCTGTTTAGGCTTTGTTGGCGCCGTTGCCGCTTTTGCCGTTATAATCGGTTGAGAGCACGTTCATGGCGCTTATGACGGCTTCCATGCTGGCTTTAACGATGTCTTCACGGACGCCCATAGCGGTTACGGTTCGGTTGCCTCTGCGCATGTGCACAACGACTTCGACCATGGCGTCGGTTCCACCTGTGATGGCTTTGACGTTGTATTGCTCCAATATGATAGGTTCGGATTCGCGTATGGCATTCTTAACCGCGTTTATCGTTGCATCTACAGGACCCACACCGACAGCGGTGCCCCAAGCGTCTTTACCGTTAACTTTCAGCCGCACAGAAGCGGTAGAAGTTACTTTGTCACCGCCAACGAACGTCATTTCCTCAAGCTGAATCGGCCTAACGCCGCCTAAGCCCATAACGTTTTCTGCAATGGCGAGAACATCTGCGTCCATGACTGTTTTGCCTTTGTCGCCGACTTCTTTTATGCGTTGCATGATTTCTTTGAATTGCTGCTCAGTGGGTTGTAAGCCGAGGTTGGCGAGGTCGTTTTTGATTGCGTTGCTACCGCTGTGTTTGCCCGGTGCGATGCGACGTGTGCATCCGACCAGTTCGGGAGCGATGGGTTCGTAGGTAAGTGGGTTTGCAAGCACACCTTGGGTGTGTATGCCAGATTCGTGGGTGAATGCGTTTTCTCCGACTACGGCTTTGTTGGGTTGGGTGTGGATGCCTGTTAGGCGGCTAACCAACTGCGAGGTGCTGTATAGGAGTTCGGTTTTTATGTTTAGGTCCGCATGGTAGAAGGTGCGCAGTGCAACAACGATTTCCTCAAGCGCAGCATTGCCTGCTCGCTCGCCCAAACCGTTTATGGTTGCGTGGCACCACTCGACGCCTACGCCTAACGCGGCGATAGAGTTTGCGACTGCCATTCCAAAGTCGTTGTGGCAGTGCACACCCATTGGGACTTTGATGTTTTCTTTGAGTTTAGTAAAATATTCGATTGTGCGTTCTGGTGTAAGGTACCCAACGGTGTCACAAGGTGTAACTCGGTCTACTCCAGCGTCAACTGCGACCTCGAATACTTTTGTCAGGTAAGCTAAATCGCTGCGTGTTGCGTCTTCGGCAAGCAACTCAACGATTAAGCCGTGGTCCTTAGCGTACTGCACACTCTCCTCGGTTAGCTGGAGCACTTGCTCACGGGTCTTGCGAAGTTTACACTCGATATGCAAATCCGAGGTAGGTATAATCATGCTCATGGTGGAGGCGCCGCTCTTGATTACGGCGTCGATGTCTCCTTTGGTACCTCTGCCAGCGCTACTGACTTCAGCGCGCAAACCCTGCTTAGCGATTGCACTAATGGATTTGAGTTCGCCTTCAGAGACTGCCGCGAATCCGGCTTCGATAACGTCTACACCGAGTTCGTCTAGCCGCTGGGCTATACGCAGTTTGTTTTCAGGAACCAAGGATACTCCGGGTGTTTGTTCACCATCACGCAGGGTGGTGTCTAAAAATTTCACGGGTTTAGGGAAGCGGTTGAATAAAGCAATACCCCATTTAAATCACATCTCTCTTTTCAGGGTGAAGCGGCAATATAAAAATTATGGTTAGTTTCACCGTCAAGCTGTTTGGGGGAGCTTAATTACAAGGAACCTAAACACTCCCGTCCCAGTGTTTTTTAGCAAATGCGCAATCCCCTTTGGACTATCAATAACTGTGTCTTTTTCTACTTCGTGGGTTTCGGTGCCGATTTCTACAATGCCTTTGCCTTCCAGAATATAGAAAAACACATCCACGGGTGTAGTGTGACGCTTTAGTGCCTGACCCGGCGCTAGAGCCATGTGAATCACTTCGGCGTCGGGGGTTTGGTAGATTTTTCTTGCATCTACGCCATGGGGGTTTTGGAAGGGGTTTGTTTCTTGAACCTTAACGATTTTCATAAGTAACATATGGGGGGCGTGAATAGTTTAGAGTTGCCCCTAAAATTTACGGGTTTCTTGATGCGTATGATTTAAATTATAAAAGAAGCAATACATACAAATTCACTCCAAAAGGCACATACGCACATAACAAAACTAGCGAAAAATATTCCATTTCTCCACATATTATAGTTTACAAACGTTAAATATTTATACCTGAAAATACCAAAAAACGTAACGATAGTTGCCTAATTGGGCAATTGAGGGATAAACTCGGCATAACTGACTCATTCAGAGCCACTTCAGCCTTTTATCTCCGCCCTGACCGGCTTGCCCAGCTTTAGGCACCTATCATTTTAGCCTTCAATCCACCAATTAAATATTTAAAAATTATTAACACGAATCTGGCTAGCCTGCTTGGTCAATTTGCACCCCCAAAAAGGGCACAAACAATCAAAAATGATAGCAAAAACGCAATAGAACCAATATTATTTGTAAGGTTAGAAGAGGTGTTGCCAGCTTTCCCAGGTTCACGTGGCCTAAGACCACACTACAGCTGGAAACGGAACACGGTTTAACTTCTGAGTTCGGTATGGGATCAGGTGGAACCCGTGCCCTTTGGCCGGCAAACCTGCACTTACACGTGTTTGATGCTTATAAGGGTTGTTTTCGCGTACACCCAAAAAAGCCGCAGACAAAGCAACCCGTGTAATTCCAACTCGTTGGCAACACTATTTGGGGTCTATTTGGTTGCTAATATTCAAGGTATACAGAAAAGATAGAGGGGGAGGGCGAAGCGGGCATATTTGGATCCTATTAGTGGTTCTATGCAGAAACCTAAGAGGGGGGTAGGTCACTATTGACGAAAAAACAACCCATAACGATGTTGCGAACCTTTAGAAATCCCCGCTTCAAATAAGGGAGGGGTCAGTAGGAAACAAAAGCAAGATTCTGCAAAGCTATTCTTTTTGTTGGAGCCAATCGGCGAGGGTGACTTGGTTAGTGTTACCAGTTTTTTCTAAGCTGACGATGCCGCGTTCCGATAGGCGGGCGATGATTCGGTGTGTTTGGAGACGGCTTAGACCTGTTTCGGCTTTGAGGTATTTTTGAAGGTATCGGCCGTTGTGGGTTTGGAGGGTGTCGATGATTTTGCGTTCGTCTGGGGTGAGGGTTTTTGAGATTGAGTCGTAGGCGGCAACTGGGCTGGCGGCGGGTTGGTTTAGGTTTAATGGTGTGGGTGCTGGTGAGGGGCTTGTTCGGATTTGGGGGTAGATGAGGTAGTAGGCTAATCCTATGATTCCTATTACGGTTAGGGCGATGAGGACTATGTAGAGGGCGCCGAAGAAGGGCAGCCATGATTCAGAAGAGGCTTGTACGGTGGCGCCGTTCATCATGCCGCCCATTTGTCCATGTTCGTTCCACATTTCGTTCATCCAACTGTAGGGGTATTGGGGTGTGGAGAAGATGCTGAAAGCGGCTATGGTGGTGGCTATTAGGGCGGCTATGGCGACTGTTAGGGTGATGAGGAAGAGGTTGACTCTTTTCATGTTATATCTAAATTAGACTTATCAGCCGTGGATTTAAGCATTTATCAAACCAAACCCACTTCCCCAAGCAGAAACCGTTTCAAAAAACTGTTTCAAAACCGTTTCAGCCAACATCCAAACCACACGCACCCCAATAGATAAGTGAGGTGAAAAAATGAAAGCAAAACTAATCCTCGCAACCGTCGCCATAGCACTCGTCGCAACAGTCCTCGTCGGCGTCGCCGCGGCTCAACTGCAAGGCATCCAAACCCAAGCAACCACCGCCTATCAAACCAACCTCCGAGGCATCAACCCAGAGACCAATCAACCTTACTGCACTAACAACGGCACCTGCACAAACACCTACTGCAATGAAACATGCGCAGGTTACTGTTGGAATAGCACAGACACATGCGCCTGCCAAAACCAAAACGGCAACTGCTACGGCTATGGCTGCGCAGAACAAACACAAAACCAGTACCAATGTGGCGCTGGCTTCATGGAAAGAAACAGTTTCGGACGAGGCTGCTCCAGATAAAGAGCACCACCACCGCCTCTTTTTTATTCGATTGATGTGGGCTTGTATCTAGAAAGAATGCCCTTGCTGAATTTTGGCGCTCTAGGCTTCCACTCCTTTAGGCGTGCTTGTAGTTCTGCCTCGGAGATTTCGACCTTGAGGATTCGGTTGGGGATGTCGATGGTTATGGTGTCACCGTCTTTGAGGGCTGCTATGGGTCCGCCGTCAAAGGCTTCAGGAGCAACATGACCAATGCTACCGCCTCGGGTAGCGCCACTAAAACGACCATCAGTTATCAGCGCAACGGATTCAGCTAAACCCATACCGGCAATAGTAGCGGTTGGGAACAACATCTCCGGCATACCCGGTCCACCTCGTGGTCCCTCGTAACGTATGACGACAACGTCTCCAGCTTTGACTTGTTTGCCACGTATGGCGGTTAGGGCTTCCTGCTCAGAATCATAGACTTTGGCTGGGCCAGTGTGCTTCATCATGCTTGGGCTAACGCCTGCGGATTTAATGACGGATCCTTTGGGAGCAAGGTTGCCTGTGAGGATGGCTATGCCACCTTCTTTGTGCACAGGATCACTAAGTGGTCGAATGACGTTTCGGTCTTGAACTTGGGCGGTTTGAATGTTTTCGCCGACCGATTTGCCACTAACGGTAGGCAACTCCAAATGTAGCAGACTTTTGAGTTCTGCCATGACTGCGGGGACACCTCCGGCAGCGTCAAGGTCTTCCATAGCGTAAACGCCGCTTGGAATCATACTGCAGATGTGTGGTGTCTTGCGACCGATAGCATCGAAGGTGGCTAAGGGCAAAGTGAGGCCTGCTTCTTTTGCGATGGCGGGCAAATGCAGGGTCGTGTTGGTTGAACCGCCCAGAGCCATGTCGACTGTGATGGCGTTTTCGAAAGCTTCTTTGGTTAGGATTTGTGAGGGTTTGAGGTCCGCTTCGACGAGTTTCATGACTTGTTTGCCTGTGGCTCGTGCAAGGCGGATTTTGAGTGCGCTCGTGGCTAGGGTGGTTGCGCATCCGGGTAAAGACATACCGAGGGCTTCGGTCATGCAAGCCATGGTGTTGGCAGTGAACATTCCGCTGCATGAACCGCATCCGGGACAGGCGTTGGTTTCAAGCTCAAGAAGTTCGGATTCGCTGAGTTTGCCAGCGGCGACTTGACCAACTGCTTCAGGCATGCTTGAGTAGCTAACTTTTTTGCCGTGATGTCGACCCGCTGCCATGGCGCCTCCAGTAACCATGATTGATGGGACATCGAGGCGTGCGGCTGCCATCAGCATACCGGGGGTAATCTTGTCACAGTTGCTAATCATAACTAACCCGTCGAGGCTGTGGGCGCTCATCATTATTTCCACGCTGTCCGCTATAATCTCGCGGGACGGCAACGAGTAACGCATGCCTAAGTGTCCCATAGCGATTCCGTCGCATACGGCGATGGTGCTGAATTCAAAGGGGATGCCGCCGGCGGATAGGATGCCTTCTTTGACGGCTTCGCCGATGTTGCGAAGGTGGATGTGTCCGGGAACGATGTTGGTGTAGCTGTTGGCTACGCCGATGAGGGGTTTTGCAATATCGTCGTCTTGTAACCCAAGCGATTTAAGCAGGGCGCGGTGGGGCGCTTTTTCGATTCCGGTTTTGATGGTGTCACTTCTCAACTTAATTACCTCGAAACAAATAACTGGTGATGACTATTTGTGTGTGTTGCTGTTAAATTTTTGTGTAACACAAAACCTTTTCCGCCAACCAGCATAACTGGAAACCTCTGAAGTACCCCCTCGCCTATTAAAAGTACATACAGCAAGACAACTCTGGGTTTCAACAGATTGGCTTTTTTATTTAGGCGCTTATTTTTGGTGGTGGACGCACCTTTTTTCTGCCGAGTTTGACCCGTAGGGCGACACGGTAGAGTTTACGCAGTGACTTTACAAGTTGCTCAACGGTTGGTGCAGTAGAGAAGATTAGGGGGATTTGTTCGTATTCGGCGATGCGTAGGGCTTCTTCGTCGGGGCTGGTTTTGTGGAAGACGACGATGCGGGGTTTTAGGCTACTAACGCGCACAATCATCATTGGTAAAGCCCCTGCGTCTACATTGGTGAAAATAAGCGCTCGGTCAGTGGTTGCGCCGAATAGTTGAGCGTATTCTGCGCCAGAGTAGGCTTCAACTGCCTTTCGGCTGTCAACTACGGTGTAGCCGTTGACTTCTTTGATGTACTTATCCTTGCAGGCGACCACTTCGCCGTTGATGGCTCGGCAGAGGTATTCGACTCGGACGGGTATGGGAAACTCGCGGAGGTCTACGACTGCCATGCTAGGGGAGCTCGTTAGTTTGGCGAATTCGCGGATGAAACGGCTACCTTTAGCTTCGTCCAATTGAAGAAGCGCGAGTACGAAGCGACGAATAAATTTAGCTCCGGGACTTTTGCGACGTCCACTCTCGTAGTCACTCACTACAGAGGAAGAGAGCTTCATGGCTTCGGAGAGGTTAATCTGTGAGACGGCGAAGAGTTCACGCCATTTCCGCATCGTAGCACCGGGTCTGCCTGAGAGGATAATTTCTCCGGCGATTCTTCGAGCTAAAACTTCTCTAAGACTAGGCGACACAGACATTAAACAGACGCTTCCTGCTTGCACTCTCCTTCAATCTTGAGATATATAAAACTATAACGTTTTTTCTAGGACAACTCCAAGTTCCCGAAGTTAAACGATGAAAATTAGAACTATCCCTGCCACAACCGCCACAGCCCCCAAAATATTACGCAGGGAAACTTTTTCTTGGAAAAATAAAAACCCAGCTAAAGCCGCAAACAGAGGAGAAGTCGAAGATATCGGAACAGCTTGAGTTTCGGGGATGTTTAGAAAGCTATAGTTCATCAGTAGCCAGCCTAAACCATTGGCTATTAATCCACCTATACAAAGCAGCACCACTGTTCGTCGACTAATCTTTAGAAAACCATGGTCTCTATCCAGAAGCGGAGCCAAAGCTAAAAGAACCAAGGCCATTGCAGCAATCCGCACAGTAACCAAGGCATAATTTGCTGACAAACCACTCACCGTCTGGGGAGTAACAGCAACATCCATAAGCGTCAAACTAACCGACCAAGCCACCGCAGTAGCCAAACCCGCCGCAACCCCCAACCACATTGATGTGCGCTTGACTCCCGAGGCTGCACCATTTTTCTCCATACTCAACAACCATATACCCAGCAAAATAACGGCTGCACCTACAAGAGCCGCCGCCGATAAAGGTTGACCCAGCAGAAACACCGCCCAAACCAAACTAAACAGGGGATAGGAGGTTGCAAGAGGTACCGCCCGCGAGACGCCTATCGTCTTTAAGGCAACCATGTAGAGGGTGTCACCGATGCCTAAGCCGACTAAGCCACTTATTATAACCATAACTATGACCCAGAGGGGCAAATTCGCTAAGACATCTGCCTGCCCCAGCAACAAAAATACAGCGACCAGCACGCCAGCGTTTGTGGCACAACGCACAATGTTTGCAGAGAACGGCTTAGTACTAGATAGTGCTTTGCGGTATAGTAGGGGCGCAATTGCCCAGCTTATAGCTGCGCCAAGAGCTGCTAACTCGCCAATCATCCATTCACTTAACCGTTCTTTGATCTAGAATAAAATCTTATTTATAAGGAAGTTTTGCGTACTAGGCTTTAACGTTCGCCGTCTCTTGGCAAAAAACAAAGGCGAGTGAACGTTTCGTCCGTTGCGAAAACAACTAAAAAAAGGAGTGAAAAGAAAATGTCTGAAAAAGCTAACGACGTAATCTTCGTTGGAAACAAACCCCCCATGAGTTATGTGCTCGCCATAATAACGGCATTCTCTTCCGGAGCCCAAAAAGAAATCACCCTCAAAGCACGAGGCCAAGCCATCACCACCGCAGTCGACGTTGCAGAAATCACCAGAAGCCGCTTCATCAAAGACCTCAAAGTCAACAAAATCGCTATCGGTACTGCCGAGATGCCACCCAGAGAAGGCGAAAACAGGTCACGTATGGTTTCCACGATAGAGATAACTCTATTGAAGGCATAACCATAATTGACTAAAAAGAGAGTTTTTAGCTCTCTAACTCTTTTTACTGCTACTTTTTAGATATGTAGTCGTTGACTTTTGTCACTATGCCGCTGAAGGCTTTTGCCGCCACAGAATCAGGGTGCGCAACAACAAAGGGTGTGCCATTGTCGGTATCAACGCCTACTTCGGGGTCAATGGGAATGCTGCCAAGGAAACGGACGCCCGCTTCAGCAGACATCTTTTCGCCGCCGCCAGAACCGAAAATCTCAGTTTTCGTTCCACAATGAGGACAAACAAACCCACTCATGTTCTCCACCACACCGATGATGAACATGTTTAGGCGTTCAGCGAAGGTGATTGCTTTCTTAACCACCGCACTTGACAATCCAGTGGGCATGGTTACGATGACGACGCCGTCAAGGTCAGGAAGCAATTGAGCTACACTAAGAGGCTCGTCACCCGTGCCAGGAGGCAAATCGATAAACAGGTAATCCAGTTCGCCCCAGACAATATCAGAGAGAAACTGTTTGATGGCACGCATCTTTAGCGGACCACGCCAAATAGTGGGCATCTCAGCGCCTAAAAAGAAGTCTATGGACATTACTTTCATGCCTAAGGGTCCGTTGACGGGGAAAATTCCGGGGGGACCACTCTTTGCTTGCTGACCGTCCAGACCCAAGAGTCGAGGCACGCTGGGTCCATGGATATCAGCGTCTAGAACGCCGACTTTGTTGCCTGCTTTGGCGAATGCAGCTGCAAGATTAACTGTGACAGTGCTTTTGCCGACGCCGCCTTTGCCGCTTATAATTGCGATTTTATGTTTAATTTTACTCATGCGGTCTTTGAGTTGTTGCTGTTCCTGTTCTTGTTGTTCACGGTAAGCTTGAAGTTGAGCCATATTTCTCTCTAAGGACGCCATGAAAACACCATACTATACGATTGGCTAGGTTGATTCTTAGGAAAACTAAAAAAGGTTATGGCAGCAATTAGCCGAGTTTATAGCCGATTTTACGCAGAAAACCACGCCGCGCCGCGATATCAACATCATCTTCAATTCCTTTGCTTTTGAAGCCATCCACAACGCCCATGATTCCTCGACCATGCTCAGTCTCAGCAACCAACACCTCCAACGGATTAGCCGTAGCAGCATACACCATGCACACTTCAGGCACCTGCCTGATTTTGTCAAGGACATTTAGCGGGTAGGCGTTTTTGAGGAAGATTACAAAGCTATGTCCACAGGCAATTTCAAGGGCGGTTTCTGCTGCCAGCCGCCTCAGTTGGGGGTCGTTGCCTTCATGGCGCACAAGACAGGGTCCAGAAGCTTCACAAAAGCCGACGCCGAACTGGATGTTAGGCACAGAGTTTATGAGGGCTTCGTAGAGGTCTTCAGCGGTTTTTATGAAATGCGCCATACCCAAAATGACGTTGCAGTCTGCAGGTACAGAGACTTTTACGGTTTTTAGATCCACAGGTTTTCCTCCAAGAAGTAGTTGGTGTTTTAGGATATAACGTTTAAAGATCGATTGTGGTGTGTATGACAAATCTTATATCCATCGTCATGCTGCATAGACAATTATGCAATAGGCGGTTGCATAAACCATTGAGGAGTTGAAAGTAGAGTGTCAGATAAACAAATGTTCAAGGCAACCTGTTCTGAATGTGGTCAAGAATGTGAAGTTCCATTCAAACCAGACCCCAACAGGCCAGTTTACTGCCGTGAATGCTGGGCGAAGAAAAGGCCCCCACGTGCACCCCGACGATATTAAAGGGTTCCAATCACAGTTTATTCTTTCTATTTTTTCAATTTCTCGATGGATTTGGAGAGGGTTTTTGTTGGGATTGGCAAAACCTAAATATCATTGAACCGCTACACATTCGGAGAAGAGCCACCTTGTGGGCTGGTAGTTCAGCTGGTATGAACGCTTGACTTGCACTCAAGAGGTCGGGGGTTCAAATCCCCCCCAGTCCACTCGTCGAAACTTTTGGATATGTTACAGAACTCATTTAACCGGCTAGAAGTAGGATTCAGCGTAGTCTAAGTCAAAAAGGTCTCAGTAAAAAGTAAACTTATGAGACTTGTTTGAGAAATTCATTGGCAGTTCCACGGTAAACGTCGCTGCTGTCCGGTCCATAGTCATTGGTAGCGTCCATCAACACTGCTACAGCTTGTGTTTCGGATTTGTCTATCTTCGCCAAAGCGCCAGCTGAATTCAAACGAACCCATTTGTTCTCGTCACTTAGCGATCTTCTAAGGGGTTCGATTGCCCTTCTGTCCGAAATAGCGAATAGCGCTAGGGCAGCTCCCATACGCGCTTCAGCGCTTGGGTCTGTAAGCACTTGAATTAGGGGCTCAACCGCTGGTTTACCGATTCTTGCCAGAGTCGTACTAGCTATTCCGCGGATATTTGCATCAGGGTCTGAGAACAACTTTATGAGCGGATCGATGGCTGGTTCACCTATAGAGCTTAGCGCTACTATAGCGTTTAATTGAAGAGCAGCGTTTTTCTCCTTGATTGCTGCGATTAAGGGTTCAATGGCGGGAGCGCCTATTTTGGTTAGGGCTTCGTTGAGGTAGCTGATTTCTACGACGCCCGTGGGTGGAACTTGACGGAGGTCATTTATTATAGGGACAATTGCGTCGGGACCGATTCTTGCTAATGCATCCAATGCTGGTTGCCGAAGACCTTTGTCATTTGTCTTGACAAGTCTTATAAGTTCTTTGAAATCGCGTTGTTGTTCCAATTTTTGAATGTCAGGTTTTCCAAAAAAAGGCATAATTGCACCACAAAAAAAACCCCATTATTGAATTATAAAGCTATTGGCATAACTTCGTTTGTATTGTTTGAGTCAGACCTGAGCCTTCTGATGGGGAGAGAGGCGAATCCTACGACCGCAAAGGTTAAGGCGCAGATATTTTGCAACCCACTATGCATAGGTCTTTAGAGCAGAAAAGCTATACCTCAGGCAGTGGTCCGGTTAGAGCCAACTTGATTTTGAGCCGTTGATTTATTTAAGTAAGCTCCAGAGTGGTGGGGATTGAGTTCCAAGGTTTTTTCATAGCACTTTATTGCCTGTTCAGGACGCCCTGTCTTGATGTAGTAGTTTCCTTTGTTGTACCAAGCGTCTGCGTATTGAGGGTTGATTTCTATCGCTTTATTGTAGTATGCCAAGGCTTCGTCAAAATGGCCCAATTTTATTAGGCTGACGCCTTTGTTGTTTAATGCTGCCGCATTTAGCGGGTCAATTTCCAGAGCCTTATCATGGCAGTATATCGATTCATGAAAGCGACCCAACCGGCGCAGGCTTGTTCCTTTGTTTATCCAAGCGTTTATTTTTTTAGGATCAATTTCCAGAGCCTTATCACAGCATTGTAGGCCTTCATCAAAGCGCCCTAAACCAGCAAGACTTATCGCTTTATTACTCCAAGCGTCTGTACTTTGCGGGTTGATTTCCAAAACCTTGTCATAGCATTCGATCGCTTCATTGAAACGTGCCAGTTCTTGAAGAGCAACGCCTTTGTCGTTCCAACCTCTTGGATTTTTTGGGTTTATTTCTATGGCTTTGTCGTGACATTTTATGGCTTCATCAAAACGTCCAAGTCTGCCTAGAGCGTTTCCTTTATTAAACCATGGTTCCGGGTAGTTAGCATTCATCTGTAAAGCTTTATCATAGCATTGTATTGCTTCTTCATAACGACCCACCCTTTCAAGGCTAGCACCCTTGTTGTTCCATTCCCAAAATTCGAACTCCGTTACCAATGGAAGTCCCACTGTTTCGCCCGTTAGTCCTTTAAGAAGCGATTCCAAGTCTACCCTCAACTCCTTAAAGCTTTGATATCTTCTCTGAGGCTCTTTCTCTAAACACCGTTGAACAACTGAGAAAAGGGGCGAGTTAAACCGTGGAACTGGAGCGTGACTGTGTAAACGAGACATTTCATTGTGAAACCGTGTCTGCTCTTCATAAGACTCATCTTTTGGCCAAGTTGTTAAAAAAGGGAGAGCGCCGCCTGCTGCCATCTGGTATAGAACAATTCCAAACGCGTAAACATCGCTCCTTTCGTCACAAACCTTTGCATTAATGAAATGCTCGGGTGACATGTATGGAGGCGTACCATAATTACTCTTAATCGAATCTAAACCGCTGGCTAAACCGAAATCGGTTATTTTCACTACACTATTTGAAGTAATCATTATATTTTCGGGTTTTATGTCACGATGGGATTTTATTCCTTTTGAGTATGCGAATTCAATGCCATGGCAGAATTGAATTGCCCATTTTATGCTCTGGGATAAATCAGGTGGCTGTTGCTTTAGATAGCCAGCTAGTGAATTCAAGCCCATCTCGTTTGGAGTGATGTATTCCATGCCAATATAGAGGCGTCCGCCCACTTCATCAACAAAGTAGGCACGAACAATGTATGGATGACGTTCTATTTCGGTCCAGGTGTAGGCTTCTTTTCGGAATAGCTCCCTTGCCTCAGCATCGAAGAGGCACTTTTCGTTGAAGGTTTTGAGGGCATAAACCTCTCTTGTTTCATGTGAGTAAACTAAGTAGACTACGCCGAATCCGCCGTGCCCCACTTCTCTAATAACTTCGTATTTCTCGCCTATGAAATTGCCTTTTTCACTCGCTACGAATCTGTGTATAGCATCGATTGCTTGATTTGTTAAACCTATGCCTTGATCTGCTTTCTCATATGCAAGTTGAACTCTAGCGGCGTCAACCTGTCGGCCTAGTGCTTGGTACATGTGCATGAGGTGCATTGGCGCTTCGTACTGGTTAGGATTAGTTGCGAGCGCCATTTCAAAATAGTGTAATGCATTGTCAACCTTTCCCGTGTAATCAAAAACGCATAATTCTCCGAGCATCAAAAAAAGGTAATAGCCTAATGCATTTTGCTTAATTTTGTCCTCGCCCAAGGCGGATATGGCTTGTTGGAGTGTGTTCCAAGCGCCTTGAGGGTCTTTGACCCTTTGTTTTTGTATTCTTGCTTTCCAGGTGTAGGCGTCAACTAACTGGGGATCCAACTTTATTGCGCTATCTAAATTTTTTAATCCGCTTTCCACAGCATTCGGATAACGGGTTGGGAAGTCAGAGTCTCGGTAGTCTAGGACCCCGAGTCCCAGATAAGGTAGGGCATAAGATTCGTCTGTGGTAAGGGAGCGGGTGAACAGTTCTCGTGCTACTTCTTTATTGTTGCTGTAGTACTCGATGAGTCCGAGCAGAGCGATTGCCTTTGAATCTGATTTTCCCTCTCCATCAACATAGAATTTCAAATCCTCAAATGCCTTCTTTGATTTATCAAAAAATCTCGATCGTGACCTGAAGGCATTGTCAAGTTCTTTGTTGGCATTTGCCAAAATCTGGTCTGACAAGACTGTATCTGCCGCATTCCGCTCACCTGTTTGAGGCTCAGGGGATTTTTCGTTAGCGACTTCTGCAGCCTGTATGTCAGAGCCTTCATCTATTTTGTAACTTGACGGGGTTGTTTTGTCTAGCTTTTTCCCACAGTTTTTGCAGTAATCAAGCGTAATCGGCATCAGTTTCCCGCAGCCGCTACAGTTAACTTGACCTTCAGCAGTAGGGGGAGTTTTGATGTTTTGTGTTGTGACCCTTCCTTCAAGTTTCTTTCCGCAATTGCTGCAATATTCAAGTGAGTTGGGCATTGGTTTACCACAGCAAATGCAAATAACATGATCTTGTGAAAACTTATTTTCAGGTTTAAGTTCACTTATTGTGTTTTGCTGTTTTACGGTGGTAACCGTTGGTTCTTTTTGGTATTTTTGTTCGACTTTTCCTGCTGCCATTGCTCCAACTTTGGGGTCGAAAGAAACTTTGGATTCCATGACGCCCGTTGGTTTTGGTATTTTCTCAAAGTAATCTGCTAGTGCAAGCATACATTTTGGACAAATATTCCAATCGGAGGTATCTTGTGCAACAATGCTGTTCTTCCAACCTTCAAATACGGTTTCGGCGGGCAGAAAAGAGGGCAACAATCCTAAAGCAAATGGGTTAAAACCATTCTTGAATACTGCAACCCGCATGTCCTCTGAACTAACTAATACTCCGGTTCCCGGAGAACCACAGATATCACAAACGACTATAGTCAGTCACTCTTCTAAAAATAATCTCAATTCAATTATTGGTTTGGGATAGATTTACGCATTTCTATTCAACAATAAGTGTACTCTTTTAGGGAGATAACGAATCGATTGTTCTTTGTTTGATTAAGGAGTATCTTTAAAAAGAATGGGTGAGTTATACGGCGAATTGTTTTCTAATCAGTAGAAGGGAGTTCATGGTTGTGTTCGATACTTTTTGCAGCATATCCCTGAATTCATCATAGTCGAGGTTTTCAACGGGTCTTCTTAAGACGAGGTAGATTGTGTCGTGTTTTTCACTAAGTGCAAAGTGGGCAACGTCAGTTGAAAGGTAGTTCCATGCTAATAGTTGTCGGAAGAATACGACAGGGTTTTCTTTTGGAACTTTTACTACTGGAGAGGAAAAAACAACGTCAGGTTTGGCTTGATTTTGTAGCTGCATTACCCCAACCTCGGTTGTTATGGATGAGTATGTTATTAGTGTGTCAGCTAAAAAAGAGCCGCCGCTTGACGAGTCAGTAAGGGGGTTTTTGTTTCCGGTAAATTTATGCAGGTATTCGTTGATTTTATCAACCGCTTTTTTAAAATCACGAGGGGGCGCAAAAGTCATGTTTCAACCCTCATTTTTTTAGAGTTTAATTTGTTATTAATACCTTATGTTTTTGTAACTAACCATTATTTGCTTAAAAACTGTTAAGTAATTATCAGCCCGACCACTGCTACAAGTGAGCAGGTGAGTCCTGCAAGGAAAGTTGAAGCAGAAATGGTCCACAGTTTTCTTTTTTCTGGATAAATTGTATAAAAGAATATGAAGAAGGCGCTTAAAACAAACATCATCGCATTCAACGAAAGGACAAATCTTATGAGAAAAAGCGCGTCTTTTCCAATAATTTGTAGAGCCGCAAGGCTTAATCCTGCCAAAGTTCCTGGATAACAAGCGTTAATGATTGGCTTTATGAGTCTGTCCTCAACATCTCTCATAATCAGCCCTATAAGCAGTATCTTTTAGTTGTTTAAGTAGTTACCGTTAGCAGTTGCGTTGACTTTAGCCTCGTAGCCAATCTTTAAGTCCGAGTTTTTTAGCAAAAAACCTTAGCCGAGTTTCTCCACCGATAAGGATAATATCGCCGTGCTTCATTTTCACTCTGTCATTCTTAAACCATTTAGTACTTATTGTTGTACCGTTTGTGCTGTTGAGGTCTTCGTAGTAGTAGGCTCCTTCGGATTTGTCAAAGAGTATTTGCGCGTGAAACCTTGATATCTTTTGATCGTAAAGTAAACATATGTCATTATCGGGGTTTCTTCCGATAGTGAGTCGAGGCTTGTCAATCAAAAACTCTTTGCCCTTGTCCGGTCCGTTTTCAATGACTATCTTTGCAGGCTCTACTTCTAAGTTGTAGGCACGGGTCGTTGATATTTTACCATCGGCATTATTGGTGCTCATAACGACCAAAAATATTCATTCTCATATCGATATTAAAGTTGCTATTGAGGAATTTTCGATTAGTTCCAGTTGCCATCCAAGTTTAGGAAAGAAAAAGAGTGCCTGCGGGTCCACTTTGCAAAGAGTACAAATTCCTCTGTCCACCAGAATAACACGGATACATTTTGCGGATACTTTCTTTGCGTTCAAGGTCACCTACACGTTTTTCAACAATAACCAGTGCTTTGGCAAAAAAGCCTTATCTGACGTTAGCCTACCCGTTGCAAACTAGTTGTGACGACTCCAAAAGCAGCCGATAAACAATTGCCTTTTTTATTTGACCTTTTTCTGTCGATTCAGGAAAATTACAATCACTAACACTATACATCCAACCGCTGTAATTGCTACCGCTAAGATAGTCAATAAATTTCCTTCGAAAGGGGATGCGTTTGCCTGAGAAGGCGTCTTGTCATGCGGAGCAGTGAAGATTGGGGAAAAAGTTACCATGCCCAATCGGGGGTCGTTTTTGCTGTCGTATATAGATTGGCCTATAGCGTTTTCATCTGTTGTTCCCCACCAGTTATAGGCGACGTTTGTGTCGTTTTGAGTGGCGAGCACTAAATTGTACCCTATGTTACCGTAGATATCGTTGCCTATGACGGCGCTTTGATTACTGTTTAAGCTCCAGTTTACTTCTGACTGATTGTAAGTTGCAGGGTTGATAACTGGCGACACGAGTTTGATGCCGCAGTAATTGTTAGTGATTACGTTTTTGGTGACCGTCACGTTGCTGGAGTCAAGCGATAAGCCCACTTGGCAGCTTTCAATGCTGTTTCCAACGATTTGAACGGATGTGGCTCTTGAGTCAACATTTATTCCTACCGGCCAACCATTTTGCGTAATGCCGAAGGGGCTGTTATTTAATCCAACGATTCGGTTATTTGAAATGTCAGCGTTACTACTCTTCCGGATGGAAAGTAGAGTTGTGTTTTTTGTGGCAATGAAGGAATTATTTATTACACTAACTTGGTCACCGCAAATGTCAAGTCCATCAAAAAAGCTGTTATTGTATAGAGAACAGGGTATTATTGCTGAAACTCTGCCCATAAACTTGTTTTCTAATAGAGTCGGTCCCGTATGTTTTGGGATGGCAAGCCCGAAAACTCGCCCATAAGATTCAGCGGATTCATCTATGATGACTTTGCCGTTAAAGGTGTTATTTTGGAAAGTACCGTAGGGAGCCGCAGTCATTCTATCTATAACGTTGCCGGTAATAACCGGTAACCCTGAACACACGTCCAAGTTTTCTATGTCGTTGTTTACTACTCTCGCTGAGCCGCCTAATGCGTATAGTTCTGCGAGGTGGTTACCTGCTAATGTCGAGGCACCGTTATATATCTTGATGGAGCCTTCGAACGAAGAATTTGTTATAGTTATCGATTGGTCAGTATCAATGCTGATGCTTTTAGTGATCTTTGTGTACTCAAGAGCGCCTGCGCTGCCAACAGAAAAGGCAAGTATTGGATTTAGGTAAAAATAGGAACTCATGTCTATGGATTCATCGTAAAATGAAGAGGTAAATGTAATCATGCTCTGATTTGTTCCTTTCGCGATAAGTGTCCCATATACAAGTATTCGCCAGCCTGCCGTGTCGATTACTACGCCAGATTCAATGGTGAGCGTAACGCCAGATTTGATTGTGACCCAACCGTTTAGTTTTATTGGGCTCTGCGAAATGCTCCAAACAGTGTCCGAGAAAATTGTGCTCTCTTCGCCGTCCGCATCGTACACGCGGGCATTTACTACAGCCATCTGACAAACCAGCAAAACAAACAAGAACACAACAACCAGATGGAGCAGATACTTCTTCATGATTTGTAGTCGTGTGTTGCAAGCTTAAAGTTTTGCATAAAAATTTCTCGTGCAGCGCTAAGCTGCACTGCCAAGGATTGTATGCTTAAGTTTAAAGAGAGGCAACTGCTTTAAGGCGGCGCATGTGACGTTTGAGCATGACCACTTCTAAGACCGAATCTTGGCAAAGGTAGTTTTGAACAACCAGATTTTTGGTAGATCTAAAGTCACTTTTGAAAGTTCTCTGTTCGCGGCAATCTTTGACAAGGCGAAGCATTTTTTTGGTTTCTCCATTGAACATATTCTGGGAAAATGTGCCGCAATGCGAAAGATTAATGATTTTTTCCAGCACGCAGTCGGCTTCTTCTTTAGTCAATTTGGCACAAAGAAAAGGGAACTTGGCGAGTGATAATCCTAAGGCTTACGGAGGACAAATTCCCCCGGGTTCTCTCCAAATGTGCCAAGTTTAACCTTTTTAAAAAAACCTATTACATGCCGCCCGCAACAATTTTTTAGTTCAACTGAAATCGCTTCAGAAATACAGACATTCATAGAACAAGTTAGCGCTTTTTCCATATAGCCTTATAAGCTTAGTTAAAAATCAAATCAAAAAGGGAGAAAGGAGAATAATGCAAAAGCAAAAAGTAATTTCGTTAGTGGTAATTACAATTCTATTGTTATCATCAATCGCAACATTTGCTACGGTTAAGGCAAACACAGGTGGACCAGACTCGTTTGGTTACACCTACATGGACAGCAACTCAATCGGCGGTCCCGTCTACAACTGGGTAGAAATCAGCGGCACAGGAAACAGAATTCTAACCAGTTCAGATGACAGCTACGTCAGCAACATACCTATGGGCTTCTTCTTTAACTTCTATGGAACCGACTACAGTCAAGTATCAATCAGTAACAACGGCATCCTATTCACTAACTTAGGCTCAGGAGTATACACCAACCAACCAGTCACCCAATCAGGCATACACGGCTTCATCGCCCCCTTCTGGGATGACATAGTCACTTGGGGAAGCGCAGGCGACATATTCTACCAGACACTAGGAACAGAACCCCACCGCACTTTCGTCGTTGAATGGCAAGATAACCAACACTACTCCAGTTCACCCAGTGGAATCACCTTTGAAGCAATCATGCATGAAGGCAGCAACAACATACTATTCCAATACCAAGACACCAGCTTTGGAACAGGCGATGATAACGGTGCATCAGCAACTGTAGGAATTGAAAATCCAGATGGAGACATTGGATTACAATACTCATACAACCAAGCAACCCTCGCACCGGGCTTAGCGATACTCTTCAAGTTTCCAGCCTTCAGCGGCACAAACATGTTCCTATCAATGCGTGGACCAGCAAGCATGGATCAAGGCCACTCAATGACCTACACAATTTCCTACAACAACTTCGGCAGCATTGCCGGTCAAGACGTTGTGTTACAGACAACGCTTTCACCAGACGTTACCTTTGTGTCTTGTGCAAATCAAGACCCAGCCGTAGACCAAGGAACATACGATTCCGTAACCCACACAGTAACATGGAACCTCAACCAGTTGCCAGCGTTTCCAAATGGCCGTGGTTCTGCCTCAGTAACTGTCCGCATTCCAAACACCACTCCTGTTGGAAGCACCGTGACATCTTCATCTGAGATTAGCACCAGCACCCTTGAAACAAGATATGACGACAACGCCGCAGCAGTATCCACCTTAGTCACTGGAACCAACCTGCCCCCTGACGTGGATGTTGGACCCTTAAACGGTAACTCAGGCACTGAACCAATGGTATATTGGCATAACCCAATTACCTTCACTTGGACAGACCCCCTTTGGAATACACCTGTCGCTGCATATGCAGTTGACATAAACATACACGTTAACGACGGCGGAGCAGACATCTTCTCTGCAATGAGCGGACCAGACGCTTCTGGAACATGGACTTACACCGTCACATTCTATCCCAGACACGGAGAAGCCACAGTCACTTTCACGCCACATCGACCAAACACGGCAGATATCACAATCATATTCAATCTCTACATTGACCCAGCAGGATACGTCTACAACATTAACACAAACGCCCGAATCGAAGGTGCAACTGTTTGGCTACAGCGCCCCGATGGAGCAGGCGGATGGGAAAACGTCCCCGTGGGCGAAACACCAGCCATTATGCAACCCGACACAAACCCACTGATAACTAACGTTAACGGACAATACCAATGGGACACATTAGCAGGCACATACCGAGTACACGTTGAAGCACCCGGCTATGAACCAGCAGACAGCATCGCAGTCACTGTACCACCACCAGTCTTTGACCTCAACGTAGGACTTACACCCATCTCTGGCGGAGATACAACACCACCAGTCACCACACTAACTGTGGGAAACCCCAAAGTTGACGTAGCAGGAACAACCTATGTAACTTCCAGCACGCCCCTAACACTTTCTTCAACAGATGACAACAGCGGAGTGGCAACAACAACCTACCAAATCACAGGTACAGACTACGATTCAGGTTTAATGACCTACACAGTACCATTCTACTTAACTGACTTAAACGACGGCACGTATGCTATAACTTACAGTAGCACCGACAACGCAGCAAACGTAGAAACCGCAAGCACCGCAAACATAGTTCTTGATAACACGGCACCCCAAACAGGTAACGACTACGACAACCTATGGCATCCAAGCGACTTCACCGTAACGCTAACTGCAACTGACAACGGATGTGGAACCCAAGCAACCTACTACAAAGTCAACGGCGGAGCAACCAAAAACATAGCAACTGACGGTCAACCGACCATAACAACCGAAGGCGCAAATAACCAAATCGAATACTGGAGTGTTGACTTACTCGGCAACGAGGAGGCACACAACCTACTAACAGACATTAAACTGGACAAAACCGCACCTACCGGCTCATTAATGGTCGACTACAGAAGAGGTCTCACTAATTCAAAAACAGTCACGCTCTCCATAACTGGAAGTGACGAGTTATCAGGCGTCAGCAAAATGCGACTCAGCAACGACGGCACATGGGATACCGAAACATGGGAAACCTTTGCCGCGACAAAAGTGTGGACATTAGCCAATGGTGACGGCGTAAAAACCGTTTATTACCAAGTGCAAGACCAAGCAGGCTTAGCCTCACCTACATACAGCGCCACCATAACATTAGACACCACAGCACCCACAATTGACACAAGCCAAACAATAGTTCTGTGGAAATACCGTCAAGCACAGTTGGATGCATCCGGCACTACCGATAGTTCAGGCATATCAAGTTACACATGGAATTGCGGTGACGGAAAAACCGAAACAGGCCAAATGGTAATTCACTCGTTCCCGCACTTTGGATCATACGCGGTTACCTTAAGCGTTAAAGACAATGCAGGAAACGTTGCAAGCAAAATAATAGAGGTTACTTTCGCCACACCTGATTGGTACCTCGCTTCACTAAACAGCAACCCAACACCTGCACCCACCACAAACCCCACACCAACAGAAACTCCAACACCAACCGAAACACCAGAACCAACACCTGCAACAACAGCTACTCCAACACCAACAAGTGAACCTACCCCAACAGAAACACCGCTATGGATCATAATCGGCTTTGTCGTGGTCATATTTGCCGCGGTCCTAGTGGGATTCATGGTGTTTTCACGCAGAAAAAAATAGTCATTTGACTGCCCCTTTTTGGGGAACCTTTTCTTTTTTTATTTTAGCTTAAAACTCTTAATTCGGATTATCACTTCCTAAATCTCTTAAGTACGAATTAACCATACAACCTGCATTCGCCTGCTGGTAGTAATCAACCCATGCCTACAACAAACGCTTATCACTCAAGTTGCATCAACCAATTAATGAAGCGCATTCCAGCAAAATACGGGGGCATATTTTAGCAATGGCTAAAGCCAGAACAGTCCCGCATACTGTTGGCTTGAAACTAGTTTTTCATGGTGCAGGCATAAGTTGTTTAGCTGGAGCCGTATTGTTGGAGTTACTTGTTTTCATGGGGATATTAACACAGGGCACGTTTATGGGTGTGGAAAGCAACCCATTAATTTTAAATGCTGAAATCGGCTGCGCGGTCTTTTGTGTGATTTACCTTGGGTATGTTTCCATCTCAAGCATACGTTCACTGCTAAACTCAAAAAGATAAAATAGGCAGCCTTAAGGAAGATTCTTTTCTTAGATTTAATATCTCAGAGGGGCAAATCTCGCTATCCGCCTGCCGATTTCGCTTCTTTGTTCAGCGCTCCTATTGTATTTCAGAACAACAATAGTACAAATCCCTAACAAACCGCAACCCACCCAAGGTTTATTAAGATTCAATGTTTAAAGCAAGTGGTGACTAACTTGACTTTTAATTCAGACAGCAAAAAAATAACAATAGCCCCTAAAACATTAACAAACAAAACAACAATAAGACAGCCACAGCGAAACAAAGTCGTCATCTCTGTAGACATAAAAGTGTTAGATGAAGCAAAACCTGAAGACATCTCCAAAGGCACGGTTTACGCTTTTTCTAGAGGAGGCACACTTTTAGCCAAAACAAACTTGGACGCAAAAGGGACCGCCCAAGTAGCGGTTAATTTACCTATTTTAGAAACTGCCCAATCGCTTCGCCTCATCGTTGGTCCCGATCTAGCAGATAAACAAACCGTGACTGAACTACTGCGCCTCGGAGGAGAGCAAATCTACGTACAAGTACCACCCAAAACCTACCAGAAAAATGTAACTATTCAAGTTATTTCTAAGCAGGTCCTCTGTTGGGTCTTAAGCAGATGTATAGTTCGTGGAAGTGTATTCAAGAAAGTCGTAAGCGGCGGAATCACAATGGACCTTCCGGTATGCGGAGGGGAAGTTGAAATCTATGAAGTAGATCCCATCTGCATTCTGATTCCTAAACTGCCAATCGAAATCATTGAGCGCATAAGAGACTTCATAATAAAGCCTCCACCAATTCCCGATCCTATAGAAATCCGTGAAGAGCGCCCGACCATTGGTCCAATACCGCCTCAACCACTCATTATTGGCAGCAACAAAATAAACCAAGTTTTAGCCTACAAACAAACTCCCGAAACTCGAATGCTAAAACAAAAAATAAATTGCTTAGATGAATCCTATGTCGAAAGCAGCCCAAGCGTCCAATCACTGCTTGCAGGCGAAGACCTACAGAATCTGCGGATTTTAGCCCAAACAACAAATACCGAACAATTCAGACAAGTCCTAATCAACTATGGAACAATTACAAAAGCCATCATATGCTTGTTCCCATTCATAGCAGCACATATGGATTTAGTTGCCACCACAACTACAGCTGAATGCGGCAAATTCAAAGCCATGTTTTTCCGAGGATGCAACAACATCGACAAACCAGACCTCTACTTTAGAGTTAAACAAAAAATCTTCGCATTCTTGCCACCCATAAACATCTACGCACCAACCCCAATACTTTGCAACACCTTCTGGAATTATCAATGCGGCACACAAGAAGTAACACTCTACGTTACACATCCACTAGCTAGAACCTGCGCGCCCTGCCAACCTGTCGATGCACCACTAAACTGGGTCTTATTCATGGCAATCGGCAATCACCCCTTAAGTAAAATCCGTGGAACCAGTGTCCCACTCGCAGCAACCACCACATCGCAAAACCTTGGTTTAACGGATACAGATGCACCATTCGGTGAAACCCTGCGACCCAGAATTGAATTTGACAACAGCTTACGCGAAGATTTAGGCGTCAAATACTACCGAGTATCTTACCGAAAAGGCACATCAGGAACTTTCATTCCGCTAAATATGCCAATTAACCGACACTATACCCATGAAGTAGGCGACGATTTAGTTCTTGAAGTGTACAATCTTGGACCCAAATCAGAAAAATCCCCCGGCGTACCTTTAGAGAACCAAAACATATTTGAAATTCCCCCCGCGTTGCCGCCCATAGGACAATGGAGCATCCCCGACGCAGTTGAAGACACCACCAGCGCGAAATTCCCAACCTTAAACTTGGCTAACCTTCAAGACCCCGGCGTTATGTGGCCAGAAAGCGGACAATACCAACTTAAAGTAGACCTCTTTGATGTCGACGGAAAAATTGTGGACATTGATGCCTTAGATATTAAATTCCGTGTACCCAAATCAACAGATCTTTCGGGAACAATAGAAACCGAAGACGCAGCCAGCAGCACATTAGAAAACGGAATACCCTCAAGCACAGGCTTGATATACGATGATGATGGCGACGGCAAGAAAAGCATGATTATTAGCCTAAACATCAACAACAGCCTCTGCAAAGCTGAAATCCCCGCACCTACCCTCGACGGAGTCCCTGCAGGAGACGACTGCGGCGTTATGAAGTACGAGTTTGGCCCAGCACCACTCAAAGAACCCCAAGGAACAGTAACACTCTACTATCGACCAGAACATCCTTCAGGCGTCGGAACAGATGGATTTGCAACCTACAACTTCTCAATCACTCGAGGCGGAAACCCAGCATCTCTGATAGATTCAGGCAGAACACCCTTACCTCCAGCAACTAAATCGGCAACACGAACCGTTACAGAAATCCTTGGCATATGCGATACAGCAGGATTTGTTGAGCACATGCATGTGTATGCCATGGCTACCTCGGGATGGCGCAGACTCTATGAATACGACGCGCATGCAGTGAGAGGCTTTGTCTTAGCACCCAAAACCAAACATCCAGAACCATAAACCTAATTTCTTTTATTTTTTTTAAAAAAAAAGTCAGAGCGATTTTGGATCTTGGGTATTTTGTCTAAAATTATTTGACTTTTTTCGGTTTCTTTGAATGCCACTCGGCCTTTCTCCATAAAACTAAAAAAACAGGCTGACAGGCTTACGGTGACCATAAGGTTTCGGTTGTATGCCGTACTTTTTCCAGAATCGACGCCACAGCTTCAGGGGATAACCCCAGTTTTCGTTCGAGGTAGCGGCTATCTTGCTGGAGCAACTGTGGAATAAGCACAATACCCATCTCGACTAGCCGCAGCCGCACCGAGGGGTTTAAGCCTCGCAGACAACTCAAAGGATACAACCTGTGCCGTTCCACCACGTCACGTAGCCCCCAACCTTCCGGAGACGCCCAGCCCACTTGCAAAATCCCGCGGCAACCACCATAGTTGATGGCATGTTCAGAGTATCGGGTGTTAGTAACCAACAGGGCACGGTCAATTTTGACTGATGTTACGCCTTCGCGGTAGCCGTCCGTTACGTCTTCAAGTATTGCACGGGCTATGCGGCTCTCATCCAATCCTGTAAGAGCATGGTATTCAGCGTGATGTTTTGCCTCCACAAAATAGGTAACGCCGCCTTTAGATGCGATGGCGTCGACTTCATGTTCCCCGCACAAACCCCGTAGAATCGCGTTGGGTTGAACTTGAAAACCGCTGTAAGAAAGGAGCACACGCACAAAAGCCTCGAATTCGGGTTTAGACTCCATGAGGCTTATGCCACGTTTTAGGTCAAAGAGATGTCTCACTGCAGGTTTAGATTTACGCATGAGAATAAAGATGAGTTGGAGGATTCTTCTGGTAGGCATACCCTCGTAGACGTTGCCCGCTATTTTTTCTGCGACTTGAGCAGCGACTTCGGGGGTGGCGCCTAATCGGAGGCAGGTCTGGATGACTTTTGCTTTATCGAAGGGCTGTTTTGTGCCATCTGCTTTAGTTACAAAAAATACCAAGTGCGCTCCATCCTCATAGAAGATTGACTGGATAACGTTTTAATTTTGTGGGTTACCGTCATTGTAGTTCATTTTTTTGTTTTTTCTCTTTGTGTGGGTTTGGTGCTTTACGGGATGCCACAGGTTGGTTGTTGGTTTGGGTTGTTTTTTGGGTTTGCTTTGTGTTTTGGGGTCTGTTTGGGTGTGGTATAACTGGATTTACCACACGTTCAACATAGGTCTATGTTGAAGCCGTCGCCATGTGCGCGTGGCGACATGTAGAAACTGGTTTTCTTCCCACAAGAACCAACACCCAAACACAACGCGCACCAAACAATTTTTTATCTCGTTCAAAAAAAGGTGCAAAAAAGAAAAAAAGGCACACTACAAAGAGAAGAGATTACGGTTTATTCTTAAACACTAACCCACCGTTCTTCTCATCCACCACAATCACCGACGCCTTATCCACTTTCTCCGCCAAAATAATCTTAGACAACTCATTGAGCACATTCTTTTGGATAACCCGTTTTATAGGTCTGGCGCCGAATTGAGGGTCAAACCCTACTTTAGCAATGTAATCAATGGCTTTCTTGGTGACTTCAACATTAACGCCGTTTTTCTCCAGCATCTTCTGCACTGCTTTGAGTTGGTTTTCCACAATTTTTCGCACTTCCTCTTCAGTGAGAGGCTGGAACATGATAATTTCGTCAACACGGTTGAGGAATTCGGGTTTAATGGTGCGTTTGACGAGGTTGAAGACTTCTTCTTTTGTGTGGTTCCAGATTTCTTCGCGGTTGTCGGCAGTTACTTTTTCGAGGTTTTCTTGGATGATGTGGGAGCCGATGTTGGAGGTCATGATGATTATAGTGTTCTTGAAATCCACTGTGCGTCCCTTGTTGTCTGTTAATCGTCCGTCGTCCAATACTTGTAGGAGTATGTTGAAGACATCAGGGTGTGCTTTCTCGATTTCATCAAGGAGCACAACAGAGTAGGGTTTTCTGCGCACAGCCTCGGTTAACTGTCCGCTTTCCTCATACCCAACGTAGCCGGGGGGAGCACCGACCAATCTGGAAACTGTATGGCGTTCCTGATACTCCGACATGTCGATTCGGACCATGTTGTTCTCGTTGTTGAAGAGGAAGTCTGCAAGCGCCTTTGCCAATTCAGTTTTGCCAACGCCTGTTGTGCCTAAGAAGATGAAGGAGCCGATGGGACGTTTGGGGTCTTGCAGTCCAGCTCGGCTGCGGCGGATGGCATCAGAGACGGCGCGGATAGCGTCTTCTTGCCCGATGACGCGTATGTGAAGTTCAGTTTCGAGGTTAAGCAGCTTTTGCTTCTCGCTCTGCAGCATACGGCTAACGGGTATGCCTGTCCAGTGCGAAACTACCTCTGCGATTTCCTCTGCATCCACTTCCTCATTTATTAGGGGTGAGTCTTTTTGGATTTCCGAGAGTTTTGCTTTTAGGGTTTCGATGGCCTTGGTTGCTTCGGGGATTCTGCCATAACGAATTTCCGCCACTTTACCAAGGTCGCCGCGGCGGTTGGCATCTTCTTCCGTGAATTTTAGCTGTTCAATTTCATTCTTTTTGTTCTGGATTTGCTCCACAATGTCTTTTTCGGCTTGCCATTTGGCCTTTAGTTTGTTACGTTGTTCACTTAGGTTGGCGATTTCTTCGTTTAGCACTTTGAGTTTGGCTTCGTCTTTTTCTCGTTTTATGGCTTCACGTTCAATTTCTAGCTGACGGATTTTGCGTTCTATTGTTTCAAGTTCTTCGGGGGCAGAGTTGATTTCTAAGCGCAACTTCGAGGCGGCTTCATCTATGAGGTCTATGGCTTTGTCAGGTAGGAAACGGTCAGAAATGTAGCGCTGAGATAACTCAACAGCAGCAATTATCGCTTCATCCTTTATTCTGACATGGTGAAATACCTCGTAACGTTCTTTTAAGCCGCGAAGAATGCTAATCGCGTCTAGGGTATCAGGTTCATTAACCATTACTGGCTGGAAACGACGTTCGAGGGCTTTGTCTTTTTCAAAGTACTTCTGGTATTCCTTAAGCGTGGTTGCACCGATAACCCGCAGGTCACCTCGGGCTAAGGCAGGTTTTAGAATGTTTGCGGCATCCATAGCGCCCTCGCTTGCGCCTGCCCCGACCAGCGTGTGAATTTCGTCAATAAACATGACGATTTCGCCCTCAGATGAGATGACTTCTTTTATGACGCTTTTTAGGCGTTCTTCGAATTCGCCCTTGTATTTAGCGCCCGCTATTAGGGCGCCCATGTCGAGGGAGTAGAGTTTTTTGGATTTTAGGTTCTCGGGTACGTCACCGTTTACGATGCGGTGGGCTATGCCTTCGGCTATGGCGGTTTTGCCGACGCCTGGTTCACCGATAAGAATAGGGTTGTTTTTTGTTCGCCTCGATAGGATTTGGAGGACGCGGCGGATTTCTTCGTCTCGTCCAATGACGGGGTCAAGTTTTCCAGTTCTTGCCCGCTCATTTAAGTTGGTTGCAAAACGGTTCAGCGCGTTGTAGGTTTCATCTGTTGTTTGTGAATTCACAGTTGATCCCTTCCTCAATTGCTTAATTGCCTCTTTTAGTTCTTTTTCTGTAACTCCACTACTTTGAAGTAGCCTCGAAGCCGAATCGCCCGAGGATAGAATTGCTAGTAGGAGCTGTTCGAGGGAGACAAATTTGTCTTGGCTCTCAGCAGCTAACTCCTGAGCTTTTCGAAGAACCTTGTTAGAGTTAGTTGATAGGTAGTGTTCTCCGCCGGTGACTTTTGGCAGAGAATCAATCAGCCGCTCAAGCGAGCCCAAAAAGGCGTCCATGTTGATGTTGAAGTGTTTTAGCAGATAAGGAATCACATTGTCGTCAACGGTTAGCAGGGCTTTTAGCAGATGTGCTGGTTCGATGGCTTGGTTTTGCTTGGCAGATGCTATTTCTAAGGCTTTTTGGAGTGCCTCTTGTGATTTAACGGTAAAATTGTCAAAGCTCATAAAGAAGACTCGTTTGGCAAGATATTTGAATTTTTTTGCTTAGAGCCAGCTTAGGCTAATTAACCAAGGAAGAGCAGGGTTGGATAGAACGAATTTGAAGACGCCTTCTGCAACGCAGAAAAAGAAGGCCGCTACCACAAAGATTGCGCCGAACAGCGAGGGGTAGAGCTTGCTGGGTTTAATACCGATTAGTTTGCCGATTATGGCTAACTGTATGGGTGAGAGCACCACGATACCTAGAACGATGCCAATGCATCCGTATTTGTCAATGATTTTTCTGCCGCGTTGCAGCTTTTTTTCCAGCCATGGTCGAAGACCCTTTTTCCAATTCATCAACCCCTCTATCAGGTAAGTAACAAGCAACACGGATAAGAAATTGAGGAGGATAGCTGCCGTAAAAACAAACAGAGGGTCGTAGCCAATTGCCACTCCATACACTATCCCCATGCCGCATTCCAAAGTAAGAGATAACACGATGAAGATTGCAAGCTCGAACACTTATGCACCCATCAGCTTAGTGATTGCTCCTTCGTTAGGGAATATTAATTTTTTGGGTTAATGAGCAAAATAGCGGTAATCGGTTAAAGATGCAGAAGAGTAAAGTTCAGGGGAGTTATGCAAAAATTTATAGCGCAGTTGGCTAAACCAGAAATGGCGACCACGATGGATACAGCAGGCCTTAAAGCACTTCCAAAAACCGAAGTCCCAAAAGCAGCAGAAACCCTAACAGCAGGTGACCTTGATTTTCTGGTTGAAACCCTCAAAGAAAAAGATGACAAACTACGCTACAACGCCTTTTTACTGCTTCAGGCGCATTCCAAAAAACACCCCGCCGTCTATGCGTATTGGGATGAATTAGAAAAGAAACTTGACAGTGACAACTCGTATCAGCGGAGTTTGGGTTTGATGCTGCTCGCTGAGAATGTACGCTGGGATAGCGAAGGCAAATTCGGCGGGACAATCGGCAAGTACTTAGCGTGTTGCCAAGACGAGAAATTCATAACAGCCCGACAGGCAATACAAGGACTCCAAACCATCACAGAAGCCACAGGCAAATACAACTCACAGATAGCGGAGGGGTTGGGGAAGCTGGATATGTCGGTTTACAAGGAGAACCAGCAAAGCCTACTTAAAAAGGACGTAGCAAATGTCTTAAAAGCCATGCAACCAAAAAAGTAGGCTTCTCTTTGAAATAAAAAGAAAAAATGAAGGCTACTTGCAGTTTGCTGCCATTTTTCGCCTTGAAAGTGGCAGATTTTCGCTTTTTACAAAGGGTTATGCAGGAAAAACTAGCAGGTTTGCGTTATTAAGCTATATATAATGGCTCAGAGAGTTGATGAAATCGTATTACGGCTAATTGGGGTAGACCTGATGGATGAAGTCCTTGAAATGCTAGATAGAACCGCAAAGCGGATTCAAAAAACTGTAGATGATGCAAAAGATGCGAATGTGAAGCATTCGGTAATTTTTGACCAGCTCTTGTCTTCGACGGATGCCTCTCAGGAACAGAAAATGAGGGCGTTTGTACGTAAAACTGTGGAGTTGGAGCGGTTGGAATGGTTAAATTCTCAGTTGACTTTGCTGTATTCGCTACAGATTTTCGCCTTCAAAGTCAAAGTGCTCGAAGTCGGAGTGGAAAAAATCAATCAGCAACTCGTCCAGTCAGGTGTTTTGCAGAAAAGCGGCGAAGTGGAGGACATAAAAAAGAACATCGACGCCCTAAAAATCCTCATCGAAGCCCACTATGAATCGATGAAGGAGATCAATGAAACTCAAAACCAAAACTTAGCTTACATCAAATAAGCTAACTCATTTTGTTTTTAAATAAGTTAGGCGGGGAGCGTGGGGCTCCCGCTTTGCGGTTCTCCCTTCAGATAATATAATAAAAAAGAGCAGCCTAAGTGGCTTGTGCCACTAGGTTTTCTGCGTTATTCTTTTTGGGCTTAGAAGAGTTTTTCCCAGCTTGTTACTAAGTCTAGGACTTCTTGGCCTGCTTTGCCGCCGTAACTCTTTAGGCGTTCCCGAGTGTCTTTTTCTGCGATTGCTTTCTTTTGGAATTCTTGCATTTGGGCTGCTTTGTCGGTGAGGTATAGTAAACCGTCAGCGCCCGCGCGTGCCATACGGACTGATACGGTGAGGAGTTCGCTTGGTGTTGGGGTTTCTTTGGGGTCGTCGCCGGGGCCGATGACGTATAGTGCAATGTTTAGCTTTACGTCTTTGAAGAGTTTCTTGAAGTTACGTGTGAGCATTTCCCAGTACCAGGGTGTAGCGTAGTTCTTGCTGAACATGACGACGAACATTTCAGTTGTGAGTGGTAGCAAGTCGTCGAACCAGACGCCGAAACGTTCATAGTTGGTAACAGGGTCTGGTAGGATGCCGATGTAGAGTGGTTTTTTGGCTTTGTTGATTACGCGGTCGCTTGTTGCTGCCATGTAGTCGCTGACTTCTTTGCGTCTCCATTCATACCATGAGAGACCACTTTTTGCGTGGAGTTCTTTACAGCGTGGGCAGATGCAGTGGTGGTGTTCTGCAAAGTGAATGCTGTTTAGCCAGACACCTTGACTTTTGCGTGCTACGTCTTCCATGTAGTCTAGTTGTTCTGCTCTGTGTTCGGGTTGTGTTTGGCAGAGTACTTCCCAGCGTACGTTGAAGTTGTCGTTGGTTCTCCATGCGGGGCCTAGGTCTGATTGGCTAATCCAGTCAGGGTGTAGGCGTGCAGCTACGTTGTCACCGAAAATTGCGACGTTGCTGTACATATCAGCTTTGGGGGGTAATCGTCTTCCGACTTCAGGCTTAGTGCGGAAAAGGTCAAAGTCAAAGCCAGGAACTTTCTTAGCTTCAAACATGTATGTGCCGAATTTCAATTTGATTCTACCTTTTTAGAACAGAAAACGTGCGGCGCGGTTATAAAGTTTTGCGTAAAACCCCTCACCATAGGTTTCAAAAAACAAATTGCACACCCAAGGTTGCGTACAATAGCAAAAAGGCGCAAATTAAGTGTTAAGAGCCGTTTCTGAAGCCACACGCCAATCACAAAGTCAACAAATAAAACAATAATCACACAGCTTTGCCTGCTCACATCAGTTGCAACAGAAAACCCAAAAACCTAAACAGGCTCAAGCAAAAATTCTGCAAGTTATCTGCACAATCTTTTTAGGGCATGTGACTCCGCAAGTTTATAACCCCAACACAAAGAAAACTATAGACGGTACTACCATGAGTCAAATGCACTCCAAACAGCCCCAACAAGCCACAGAAGAATTAGGC
Source organism: Candidatus Bathyarchaeota archaeon (assembly GCA_026014745.1). Lineage (NCBI taxonomy): Archaea > Thermoproteati > Candidatus Bathyarchaeota > Candidatus Bathyarchaeota archaeon. The sequence goes on from JAOZHS010000002.1 coordinate 640,287, forward strand.
GTAAATCCGCAGCGTGGCTTAAGCAGTCAACAGGCAGCGCAACGACTCAGCCAGTATGGCAAAAACAGTTTGGTGCAGCCACGCGAAATCCGCTTCCTATCAATTCTGCGAGAAGAAATCACCGAACCCATGATTCTGCTGCTCTTAGCCATAGGCGTCTTATACAGCGTTTTGGGGTTCCTTGCAAACACAGGGTTCACTGATGCAGCAACCATCATAGTCATCATAATAGTCCTTGTCCTAGCCGAGGTCTGGAATGAATACCGCGCCAAACGCTCCGTCAACGCATTACGGCAGTTAGCGCCTCCAACCGCGTTGGTTTTGCGGGATGGGCAACCCGTAGAGGTGGAGACTGCGGTGTTGGTTCCCGGAGATGTGCTTCTGCTTAAAGTGGGGCAACGGATTGCAGCTGATGCACGGCTTTTAGAAGCGTATGGATTAGAAATCGACGAGTCCTCGTTAACTGGTGAGTCGTTTGCAGCTCAAAAAGACGCCAAGGCCGTGTTACCAGCAGAGACGCCAATCATAGACCAAACGAACATGCTTTTTACGGGAACGGTGATTACGCGGGGCAGCGGAAGAGCCCTCGTTACAGCCACGGGCGTACGGACAGAGTTGGGTAGAATTTCAGGCATAACCCAAGCCGCCAAAGAACCCAAAACCGAACTGCAATTGGCGATGAAACAGCTTTCCAAGACGCTGGTTTGGGTGGCGCTGTTCTTTAGCATCTTAATCCCGATTCTCAGTTATGTTCGGGGGTTGCAGCCGGGTCCAGCCGAAGCTGTTCTATATGGGCTGTCATTGGCATTTGTGGTTATCCCCGAAGAGTTGCCCATTATCATCACTATGGTTTTGGGTGTGGGCAGCTACGCGTTGTCTCGTCGAGGCGCCATTGTTAAGCGGCTACGGGCAGCGGAAACTTTGGGCAACGTAACTGTTATAGCAACCGACAAAACAGGCACCATCACCGAAAACAAGATGCGCCTTGAACATCTCTACTTCGACGGCGCTGTCACCGCCTCAGTCAAGTTTGGACCTAACGAGAAATCAGCTCTACGAACGGCACTTCTTGCTAGCGATGCTCCGCGTAACTATAGCGATAAAGCCTTCATAGGCAACCCGATGGCACAGGCGATTCTTGAACGGCTAAAGCAAGAAAACCTCACAATCGCTGAACTCTCCGAGGGCTGGGTACTCAAGAACGAGTTAAGTTTTGATGTTAACCGCAAAGTTGCAAGCTACATCTACCAGTACGGAAACGCTCAGGTTGTTCTCTCGAGTGGGGCTCCTGAGAGAATCTTGGCGAATGCCAGTCGCATCTTGCTTCGAGGAGAGGAAACCGCAATTTCCGACGAGATAAGACAGGAAGCCACTCGGGTGATTGTGGAGATGGCAAAAAGCGGAGAGCGGCTGCTTGCGTTTGGCTACCACCGACTACCGGCGAATGATGAAGCTGGAGTCAATCTTGAAGGGAACATAGTATTTGTGGGGGTTGCAGGCTTCATTGACCCGCCACGAAGAGAAGTCCGCGGCGCCATCTTGAGCTGTCAACAGGCAGGCATCAAAGTCATCATGATAACAGGCGACCACCCCCAAACCGCCAAAACCATCGCGGGACAAGTCAGCATCCCAAACAGCCGCGTCTTAACTGGCAGCGACATATCAAACATGCCCGACAGCGAACTAAAAGCGGCGCTGCGGAGCACTTTTGTGTTTGCACGGGCAACTCCAGAGGATAAGTTGCGGTTGGTGCGGTTGCTCAAAGAGAACGGAGAAACCGTGGCAGTGACTGGAGATGGCATCAACGACGCCCCAGCGCTAAAGGAAGCCCACATCGGCATCGCCATGGGGTTGCGGGGCACTGACGTAGCTAAAGAAGCCGCAGACATGATTTTGACCGATGACAACTTTGCCACCATAGAAAACGCTGTCAAAGAAGGCCGCCGACTCTACAGCAACCTCCGCAAAGGCGTCCGATACTACCTCGCCTGCAAAGTTGCTTTAGTCAGCATCTTCCTTATCCCAATAATCTTGGGCATTCCGTTGCCGTTTGCACCTATCCAAATTATCGTGTTAGAGTTGTTTATGGATTTGGCGGCGTCTGCCACGTTTGTCGCTGAACCCCAAGAAGCAGGCGCTATGAAGAAGCCGCCCATCAGCGCCAGAGAACGCTTCATCAATAAGCAACTGCTAAGAACGCTGTTTTTGGGCGCTATTAGCCTCTTTGTAGCCGTGACAGTCACCTACCTTGTAGCGTGGTACACTGCCTCCGCCACGATGACCCCTGCCGACGCGGAAACCTATGCTCGAACCGTTGCATTTGCCACATGGATGTTTGGCCACATTTTCTTAGCTTTCAACTTCCGCTCTGAACAAGAACCCCTACTCAAAGAAGGCTTACTATCCAACAAGGTAATGCTACTCTGGGCGTTGCTGGTGTTTGCGGTTTTGGTGGCAGGCACCACTTTAGCGCCACTACAGGCAGCATTGCAGATTACGAGTTTGCAGGCGCTGGATTGGGTACTGGTGGTGGGGGTTGCGTTTGTTTCGACGTTTTGGATGGAAGCAGCTAAGTTGCTTGGCAAAAGGCTCTAACCGTCCACTTTTTTATCTGCATAGAAACATTTTGGGTTGATTTTGGTTAATTTTATTAGCTAACCCATCGTAAAGGGAGAGCTAACTCGGTGGGGAAATACTGGAATGGAGGGGAACAATGGGGTTGGTTATTCTCCAGACTTAATTCGCACAATAGCCATATTCCTAGTTGTTCTGGTGCACTGCTGTGGATTCCCCTATTTCATCGACTCAGACACAATCACTCCTCAGGTTGTTCTGGGGTGGTTCACATCGGATGTTTACGGCGCATTTGGCTACTTGGGTGTGCCCCTCTTTGTCATGCTATCAGGTGCATTGCTGCTTGAACCCACCAAAGCCGATGAACCGCTGGGTGTGTTCTTTAAGAAACGGTTTAACCGCATTGCATTTCCCATGATTTTTTGGAGCATTATCTACTTTATCTGGAGCTACTACATACACGGCAAACAATTATCGCTGTTCAACATTGCCCAAGGCGTAATCGGGGGAACCTACGATCACCTATGGTTTTTGTATCTGCTAATCGGACTCTACGCAGTAACACCCATACTCCGCGTGTTAGTCAAACATTTAGACCGAAAAAAATTCACCCTGCTACTTAGCCTGTGGTTCGTCGGCACCGTCATAACCCCGATAATCCACACCTTCACAACCCTTAGCTTCAATCCACTCATGTTTATTTTCATGGATTGGGTCGGCTACTTCCTGCTAGGCACTTATCTGGCGAAAAACAAAATCCGCTCAGGAATACTCTACGCCGCCTTCATTTTTGGATTATTAACAGCAATTATAGGCGACTGGCTCGTAACCGCCACGTTAGGCCACACCTACACAGGCTACTTCCATGGCTACTTAAGCTTCAACATGATAATCGCCTCCGCCGCCCTCTTCGCCCTACTAATCGCCATTCCACCCAGCCGCGCAGAAAGCCGTTTTGGCAGCGTTAACCGCGTGATTCACTGGATAGGGCACAATACGCTGGCGATTTACTTGCTGCACATGATTGTTCTTGAAACTCTTGCGATAGGGCTCTTGGGCTTCACCATACCCTACATAGATAACCCCATCATACGCATCCCCACCATGGCAGCGATAGTGTTTGTGATTACAGCAGCCATAATTTATCCCCTCTCAAAAATCCCCTACCTCAAACGATTAATCGGCTAATCAACCCGTAGAGCCTTTGCAAAAATCAGGCGGGAAAGCACGCAACTTTTTAACCCAAACCACTACATCAAGAGGTTGGAAGAGGGAAAAGGTGTGCCCATAAAATATTATGACGCCCCAGAAATCAAAAAACAAGTAGACCAACTAGCGCAAGAATGCGAGTTCTATCATGTGGTGCCCCAGTTTGTGTTCTGCGTCCGCAGCAGAGGCAGCAAAGCGCGTCGCACCATCGCCCGCATCCATGGGCTGGGCAAAATCTGGCAAGGCGTCCTCAACTTACCGCCATCTTACACCATCGAGGTCATCTCCGAGATTTTTGACAAGATGTCGCCTGAAGATAAAGAAAGAACGCTCATCCATGAACTCATGCACATCCCCGGCGGCTTTAGCGGAGGCTTTCGACCCCACAAGGGATATGTGGAACGCAAGAACGTTGAGGCAGTTTACAAGAAACTGTTAAGTGACCGTGTGGCGCGGCGTCAAAAACAGCTTTTTCCCCGATGAAAGACGCATGTTTTGGTGAAGGTTTTTAAGCCTCAAAGAAGCCAATTGGAAAGCCAAAGAATACCTAACGAAAAATTAAAAAACCCTCTATGTTATAGTTGGACAGACTAAAGAAACTTTGCCGCAACAAGGTGTCTCATTTGAAGCATGTTATGAAGAGTTTAAAGCACAATGGCATATACGTGCCCCCATACGACTCCAAAGGCTTCACCGTAAAAATCCAAGGGCAAACCTTCAAGCTTACAGAAAAAACCGAGCCTATGGCGATGGCGTGGACACGCAGAATCCTCTCCACCACCATAGCGCCACCAGACAAAGTGTTCAAACTGAATTTTATGCGGGAATTTCTCGGCAAACTCAAAGAAGAAAACCCCCAAGCCACCATACTTGAGGGCTTTACCAACAAATATCTGGATCAAATCGAGAATTCTCCAGACCCCCAAAACGACGGCGGCAAACCGTTAGCGTTAGATATCGATTTTAGCCAAGTAACCCGCTATGTCGAAGCCGATAAAGCTGCTAAACTTGCTGTAAGCAAAGAGGAGAAGAAAAAGCAGGCGGAAGAACGCAAAGAGGCACGGCAAAAACTCCGAGACCACTTCGGCTACGCAGAGGTGGATGGGCAACGTCTCGAGGTGGCAAACTGGACCGCCGAACCCAGCTGCTTATTTGCGGGACGCGGTGATCATCCGCAGCGGGGCAAATGGAAAGAAGGCCCCAGCCAAGAAGACATTACACTTAACCTTTCACCAAACACCCCCAACCCAGAGGGATGGAAAGGCAAAGTCACCTGGGAACCCAACAAGATGTATGTCGCCAAATGGATCGATAAACTCACAGGCAAAGTCAAATACGTCTGGTTCAGCGACACCGCATTTCTAAAGCAGAACCGTGAGATGGAGAAATTCAAAAAAGCCGAAAACCTAGGCAAACAAATCGGTCAAGTTGAAAAACACATCCTAAAAAACCTTGAAGCTAAAGAATTGGAACGCCGAAAAGTAGCCACAGTTGCTTGGCTTATCTTCGCGGTGAACATGAGGGTTGGCGACGAAAAGGACCCTGACGAAGCCGACACTGTAGGCGCCATCACCCTGCGTGATGAGCACATTAGCATCGAAGGCGACCAAGTTACCTTTGACTTCTTAGGCAAAGACAGCGTCCGATGGGTAAAAACCATCCAGGCCCCCGCCGCCGTCGTCAAGAACCTTGCTGCTTTCAAGAAGGACAAATCAGTCCAGTACCTCTTTGAAGGCATCGACAGCAAAAAAGTCAGCCGCTTCCTCTCCGAGAAAGTGCCTAAGCTCACCGCTAAGGTGTTTCGTACCTGGAAATGCACTAAAACCCTAAAAGAAGAACTGGACAAAAGCAGGGTAACCAAAGCTGACCCTGACTACAAAAAAACCTACGCGGCGAAAATGGCTAACTTCAAAGTCGCCGAAGTCGCTAACCACAAACGCAAAATCCCGCCCACCTTTGACCAACGTGTCGCAGAAAAAGAAGCCAACCTCAAAGAGCTCCAAGTTCAGCTGAAAACCAAAAAGGCAGAGGGCAAAAAAGTCGAGTCCATAGAAGCGCGTATTGAACGGGCTAAACTTGACATCGAACTCACCAAGCTCACCCGCGAATACAATCTGGGCACCTCGCTAAAAAGCTACATTGACCCCACAGCATATGTGAAGTGGGCTAAGAAAGTCAAGTTTGACATCGAAAAATTCTACCCTAAAACGCTACGCAGCAAGTTTAGCTGGGCGTTGCAACAGAAACGCAAAACCGAAGAATCCTGCCCCGAGTCCGAGTGCATCACCCCATGAGCATCAAGGAGACCCAAGAAGGCGTCCTCCTCACAATCTACGTGAAACCCAACAGCCCCAAATTCAAACTTGAACGAGACGGAGACGAATTCGTCGTTTACGCTACCGAGGAACCCCAGAAGGGCAAAGTTAACAAAGAAATCCTCAAAGAAACCAGCAAACTACTGGGCACCGCTGTGGAGCTTGTTTCGGGTGCGACATCGAGGCAAAAAGTGCTTTTAATCCGCGGCAAAGACAAAACAGCTCTAGAAGCCGCGTTAAGTAAACGGTTAATTTAGTAAAATTCTTAAGTTCTAAAAGCTGAAGGGCTTTATGCATAAGCGTCTTGTTTTAGGTGCCAGCGCATGCTTAATTGTTATCGTAGTTTCTGCTTCGCTGGTACTCTATGCAGAGACACTTACACCTCATTATGATACCGCTGATGGGGACAGTATCGTTTGGCAGGTTGGGTTAGAACATTTTGTGGATGATTTTGCCGTTGCAGATGGAAGAGTGTTCATAGCAGAGACCAGTGGGGGCGGTTTGCAGGGTTACGACGCGAACAATGGGCAGTTGCTTTGGAATCAAAGTATAGCGGGCACTCAAGTTGCTGCGTTTGACGGCAAAGTGTATGTTGCAACAAATGGGCTTAACGTAGACCAAGTTAATGAGCGTACAGGTGAAATTGAAAATTCTTATGGCGTTTTAGGGGATGAATTTTCATACAAGTGGAGCCCCACGTTATTCATCGCTGACAACAAATTGTTTGCATCCCACGGCAGCAGCATTGCCGTGTACAGTTTGGAGACTAACCAAGAACTCTGGTCCAATTTCATGCAGCATGAAGTGATTGGCGGCGCGAGCAACGCTTTGTCTAATAGCACTTACATCTATGTCCACTACAATCCTAATCGGGCGGCAACTTACCGTTTGAACCCCAATAGTGGAGATGAAATCTGGAAATATTCAGGCTCCACAGGTGCACCGATAACGTCAGGACAGCAGGTAATTTTGTGGAATTCTTTACCCAGTGAACTAATCATCAATGGAAGCATTCCGCAACAATACACAATGGTTTGTTTAGACGTTAACAGCGCAGAAAAACGCTGGGATTTTAACACAACCTCAAGCATCTTTGAACCCATCATACGCGAAGACGTGGTTTTGTTTGCTGCACATGACGGCTATTTTTACGCATTAAACATCTCAGATGGCAGTCTAAAATGGAAAATCAACGTTGACCCCCTTGACGTTATCAAGAACTCAGCCTCTATCAGAGGGGTTTACTTTTTCGAGAGGACAGCAAAACCGTTGCTTGATGCGGAAAATCAATCAGTCTATTGGACGCTTATTCGAACGGATATCGTCAAACATTATACCACAGAAGAGAGCAGTCCAGCAGGCATGGTTATTGCAGTGGATTTGCAAAATGCCAGCACCAAATGGTATACACCCCTCAACAGCAGCGCTGCATGTGTTGGCAATGGGGAGATGGCTTTGCTAAACAATCGACTGTTCGTCAGCGGCAATGCAGGTTTGCTGTGTTTAAACGCAGACTCAGGGGGTTGCCTGTGGGAGAGAAGCTTTGACCACTACGTCAACATACCCATAGTTTATGGAAACAGAGTGTTTGTGACTGCTGACACATACGTCATATCGTACAAATGAAGCCAAATTCCTGGGTGAATGCTGTCTCAAAAAGCAAGCACATAAGTTAAAATTACCTAAAAACAGACGGCTTATTGTGATTATTTATGAAAGCTGATAGCAAAACGCAAAACGAAGTAACCTCCACGCTTAAGCAAATGTTTGATGCTTACCAAAAAAGAGACCTAACAGCCATGTTAGCAGTTGTAGCGCCCGACAAGGACGTGATAGTTATCGGTTCAGGCGCCGACGAACGCTCCCTTGGTCCTGAAGAATTCGGCAAAAGCGCCAAACGCGACTGGGCACAATCCGAAACCGCATCAATCAACCTTGGAGACACCAAAGTATCCATGGCAGGCGTGATTGCATGGTTTGCCGCGGACGTTACTTTCCAATTCGCCATCAGAGGAGAACAATCCAAGTTGCCAGGACGCTTAACAGGTGTTATGGAGAAGCGTGAGGGTAAGTGGCTGTTGATGCAGATGCATTTCTCTACGCCCAGTAGCCAGCAGCAACAGGGACAATCATGGCCCCAAGCATAATGGGGGACCTATCGAAAATCGAAATATCCCTTTTAAATAGAAAACGAGTATTGTTCGTTTAAGCAGGAAAGGAGAGAAAGGAGAAAGATAAGCGAGGGACTTACACCCTCATCCCCCAACCACAACTTTTAGAGCCGAAAGTGACTGTTTCAGGGTATTTTTCGCGTCAGATATCTGTAAAATTAAAATAAACCGTGTTTAAACTCTCATGGAGCAAATTAGGATAGAAAACTCCATGAGCAGCCCAAACGAATATCGAAATATCCCCAAAACCATGTCCACCCAGCACCCCGACAACGCCAACGTGCCCGAGTGGAACAAAGACGAAGTCATCAACGGCAACGCCGAGGTTATGGAGGCATATTACGCATATAGCAATCTGGGCTGTCAAGAAGTCATGTGGGACAGCGAAGGCAAAGACACCGACACCCGCGTCGCCCGCAAACTCGTCCAAAAATACTGGGACTACTTTGCAAGCCACACCATCGGCGAAGACGTATTCCTCACATACCGTATCCCAAACCCCAAAATCGAGGGCGCCGAGAAAAAAATCATAGTTGAAACCTTACAGAACATCCCAGTCGCCTACGACGTGGCTTCGCTGGTTTACAAACGGGAAGTTGCCCCAATCTTTGAAGTTATCCTTCCGTTCACAACGGAAGCTAAAGAAATCATCATGCTCTACAACTACTACAAAAAAGCCATCGTCGAAGCCCAAGACGCCACCCTCTACGAGGGAACCACCGTCAAAGACTGGATAGGCAACTTCAACCCCAAAGCCATCCAAGTCATCCCCCTAGTCGAGGACTACGACAGCATCCTCCACGTAGACAAAATCGTGGCACCCTACCTTAAAGCCTTCAAACCCCGCCAGCAACGGGTCTTCATCGCACGCAGCGACCCCGCACTCAACTACGGCTTCATCTCCGCAGTGTTGCTCACCAAAATCGGGCTTAGCAAACTAAAAGCACTCGAAAAACAGCAAGACACAGAAATCCACCCGATTCTTGGCGTAGGTTCAAAACCGTTCCGTGGTCACCTTTCACCAGATAACATTGACAATTTCCTCGAAGAATACCGAGGCTTATCCACCGTCACTATCCAATCCGCCTTCCGCTACGATTACCCCCAAGAACAAGTCAAAGAATGCATCCAAATCCTCAACCAACGTCTCCCCAACGGCACCCCCCACATCATAGAAGACGAAGACCACGAAATCCTAACGACGATTTTAGAGAAGTGCCGAATACAATACGAACGCCAAATCGAGGTCATGGCGCCCTTTATCAACAGCGTCGCAGCATACGTGCCACAACGTAGAGCCCGCAAACTCCACATTGGACTCTTCGGATATAGCCGATGCGTCGCAGGCGTTTGCTTACCCCGAGCCATATCCTTCGCAGCTGCACTCTATAGCGTCGGGTTCCCTCCAGAATTCATAGGAGCCAAAGCACTCGCTGAACTTAACGATCAAGAATGGACTACCCTAAACAAGCACTACCTCAAAATGCACTCTGACCTCAAACTTGTCGGCGAATACGTCTCAATCGGCAACCTAAACATGCTCCTTGAAATGAGCCACGCAGTCGCCAAACGCTCAGGTATGGCAGAAGACAAACTCAAGGAAGCCATCACCACAGCTATAGAAGACCTCAACACCGTCGAACAAAAACTCGGCATCAAACTTGGACCCAAAGGTGTAGCTCAGCGTAAACATGAAAACTTCACCAACAACTTCCTACTCTCCTACCTACAAAAACAGGATACAGAAGCAAAAACGGCGCTCACAGAATCGGCGAAACTAAGAAAATGCCTCGGCTAGTCGCATCAGCAACACCCGTTAGAACCTATCACTAACCAGAAGCAAAACCACTACACTTTCTCTTTAAATTCCCATTTTGGGACTCTTTTTACGATTTATACTTACATACGGAGGGGCAGGTCTCTGAAGTGACCTCCAACTTGAGGTTGGCTGTTGGTTTCCTGTCCTTTTTAGGTTGACGAGAAGGGAGTGTTTGGGTTTGTTTTTGTCCAGAATCGGTCAAGTTGAAAGCTTAAAATTCATGAAAACTCTTAAATTATACAAAAGCCCACTCAAGAGGCAAGGTCTCTTCAATGTCGAATAACTCTAAGGTTGAAATCCAAAGTTACGATGAAACCCAGAAGATGTTTTACGTCAAATCGCCCTCCGGCGAGGTTGTACAGGTACAGGACACCTTTGCAGAGATGTTCCCGCTTTGGGCAAGCCGCATCCTCATCACCGCCCAAAACGAGAAATGGGCACAAATCGCCGCGTCCGTAACCACTGGGTTCGCCACAAGCGTCATCATGGCGCCCGCAGAAGCCGCCATCGAACGCTACGTACCCGCCGACCAAACCCCCGACAAACGCCCCGGCGTACTGGTACAAATCTACAATAGAGACCGATTCGAACTCAAACACCAACTCATGCAACGCATCGGGCAATGCATCATGACCTGCCCCACAACCACCGCATTCAACGGTTTAACTGGCAAACGCGTCCTCGCCGTCGGCAGCAGCCTCCGTTACTTTGGAGACGGCTGGCAGAAGAAAGCCCTAGTCGGCGGACGAAAATGTTGGAAAATCCCCGTTATGGAAGGCAACTTCTTCGTAGAAGACGGATTCGGCGCCATGGAAGGCGTCGCCGGCGGCAACTTTATGATATTCGCTAAAACTCAAGAGCAAGGCTTAGTCGCTTCTGAAGCAGCAGTCGAAGCCATACGCGCCAACGCCCCCGATGTCATAATGCCCTTCCCAGGAGGCGTATGTCGCAGTGGCAGCAAAGCAGGCTCACTCAAATACAAAATGAAAGCCTCCACCAACCAAGCCTACTGTCCCACCCTGCGCACCATCGTGCCCGACACCGTGGTTCCCGAAGGCGTAACCAACGTCTACGAGATCGTCATGAACGGCTTAACGCTGGACGCCATCAACAAAGGCATGGCTGAAGGCGTCTTAGCATCGCTGTCTTGCCCTGGAATTGTAAAAATCTCCGCAGGCAACTACGGCGGCAAACTCGGTCCTTTCAAGGCGTTTCTGCGTGATACAATCGGCGCACCCGCCCCAGCGGTTCCTGAAGCACCACCGGCAAAAAAGGCTAAAGCCTAACCCCGGTTTTTGGTCGCAACTTTTATTTGAGTCCTGTTAGCGTAAGTTATGCGGATTAACCAGTTAGTGAAGAAAGTTTGAGTACAGAAAAAAAGTCGTCTTTGGAGCTGTTTAGGCTAAGAAAAACAATCGATGCCCTAGCCCGCAAAGAAGGCAGCCACACCGAACTCATCACCATCTATGTGCCGCCCGACAAGCAAATCAGCGATGCCCTCAACCTGCTCCGCAACGAGTACGGCACCGCCAGTAACATCAAATCTAACGTGACCCGCAAAAACGTGCTTGACGCCATTGTGAAGGCACAGCAGAAACTCAAACTCTTCAAAGACCCCGGAGAAAAGGGCATAGTTATCTTCACCGGCGCATTGCCTCAAGAGGGCGGTGGACCGGGCACAGAACGCATGGAGTCCTATGTGATTGTGCCACCGGAGCCTATTCGGATTTTCCTTTATCGATGTGATAGCCGTTTTCACACGGAGCATCTGCAGGAGATGTTGCGTGAGAAGGAGGCTTATGGAATTTTGCTGGTGGATGCCAATAACGCCACCATCGCCACGTTGCAAGGCAAACACCTCAACATTATAATGCAGATGCATTCAGGTGTTACGGGCAAGACCCGTGCGGGTGGCCAGTCAGCGCGTCGGTATGAGCGTCTTCGCGACATGCAACTAAACGAGTATTACGGTCGTGTGGCGCATCATGCAGATGAAGTGTTTTTGCCAATCGACAACCTCAAGGGCATCATCCTTGGCGGTCCGGGTCCCACGAAGTATGATTTCCAGAAGGGTAATTACCTCAATTATCAGTTGCAAAACAAAATCCTTGACGTCGTGGACACCGCATATGTGGAGGAGCAGGGCGTGAAGGAAGTGGTGGATAAAGCGCCTGATATCATGAAAAAAGTCCGCTACATTGAAGAGAAAGAAATCATGCAGAAATTCCTCTACGAAGTCGGTCACGACAGTGGGCTTATTACTTATGGTGAAGCCGAGGTGCGTCGGTTAATGAATAGTGGCGCCGTGCGGCTGGTGCTGCTCTCTGAAGAGGTAGATTTGGTGCGTGTCATCGTGAAATGTAGCGCCTGCAACTATGAGGAGCAACATACAGTCAAAGGTAAAGACCTTGCCGCGTTTGAGCAGGGTCTAGTCGGCAAACCCTGCGGCGGTTGTCAAGCTCCCTCGCTCACAGTTGTGGATAAAAAAGACCTCGTGGACGACCTCGCCGAACTCTCACAACTAACAAACACCGACATCGAAGTCATTTCAACCGAAACCGAAGAAGGGCAGATGCTCAAAAACGCGTTTGGCGGCATAGCAGCCTTCCTACGATTCAAACTCTAAAACCGTTCTGATTTGCTGACAGAGGACTCACCCTCCCTTTTTGAGGTATAACGAGACAGGATTTCAACTGATTTTCAACATATTATTGGATAGGTTTTCAGCCAATACCGACCTACCCCTCTTAGTGTTCTGCGCCGCGATGAATTTATTGGGGCAGCCAAATACGGGGGCTAACGGATTTTTTACATCTGAGGTTGTGTTTATGAGGTTGTACGCAAATATTGAGTTGAAGGTTTAAGCTATGTCAGCGCAGGTTAATTGGCAACAGATTTTCGCTGAATTGAAAGTTAACATTTGGGAGGCAGTTAAACCCTGCCTTTGCTCGCTAAAGTCGCCTTTGCCAGATTTGGGTGTGGGCGCAGGCGGAGACCGAACCAAACCCGCAGATTTAGCGGCAGAAGGCGCCATTGTTGACACACTCCAGCGCTGGGGGATCTCATTTACGTTGGTGAGTGAGGAATCTGGCATCCAAGCCTATGGCGCCAAAGCAGAATCGTGCTATGTGACGACTGACCCCATCGACGGAACCACCAACCTCATGCACGGGTTACCTTTCTACGCCGCATCCATCGCAATCTCGGACAAACCCATGCTTGCCGAGGTGCATGCCGCTATGGTTGCAGACTTTATCCATAATCAAACCTACACGGCAATCCGTGGAGCAGGCGCCTACCGCAACGGCACGCCCATTCATACATCCAAAATTGTGTCACTTGATGACGCCGTAGTAGGCTTAGATGTCAACACTTACAAAACTAAACCCAACATCCCCACTTTTGCAGCTATAATTGAGAACACTAGGCATACTAGGCATTTTGGCGCTAATGCGTTGGAGGTCTGCTACGTTGCGGATGGTTCAACGGATGGGTTTGTGGATTTTAGGGGCAAAATACGCACCACTGATGTCGCCGCAGGCTTTCTAATCCTTAAAGAGGCAGGCGGAATAGTGTCTGACCCAAAGAATCAGCCCATAAATGTTCCCTTAGACCCCAAGCAGACCCTTGACTTCATCGCATCCGCCAACATGGAAATCCATAAAGCACTATTGGGTCTGGTCAAACCAAATGTTTAGTCTGCTGCTACCCAACCCAGCCGCCATGGCAAAAACCCCCCAAACCAAAACCCTTCTTATCTCTGACCCACACCTCGGCTGGGAACTCGAACTCCAAGAAAAAGGCATACACGTCCCCAGCCAAACCCAGAAACTCCAAACCAAACTAACCGCAATCCTAGAAGAATACAAACCCGACAAACTAACCATCCTTGGCGATGTCAAGTACACGGTGGTATCTAGTGAACATGCGGAGTGGCGGGATATCCCCGAATTCTTCCATCAACTCCAAACCCACGTCAAAGGCATTTCGGTGGTGCGGGGCAACCATGACGCTAACCTTGAACCGCTTCTCCCAGAAAACGTGGAACTCCTCCCCGCTACGGGGGCAGTGATTGGTGATGTGGGGGTGTTTCATGGGCATAAGTGGCCTTCGCCTGCGCTTTTAGGCTGCAAAACCTTGGTTATGGGGCATCTGCATCCTGTGGTGGTTTTCCTTGACCCTGCAGGGTTTAAGTTGACGCGGCAGGTTTGGATGCGAGCAACCATTGACACTGAGGCGTTGGGAAAGGTTTTGCTCACCAAGCAGGGCGTTAAGGTTGAAGGTTCAGTTGGGGAGACACTACAGAAGCATTATGGCGTCAAATTACGGGCGCAGGAGCTCTTTATTATGCCCAGCTTCAACGATTTTTTGGGTGGCAGACCCATAAACGAGACGCGTCCCAGAAAAGAAAGCGGCGCCGAAGCCCTCATCGGACCCGTGCTGCGTTCCGAAGCGGTAGATGTGGATAATTCGGAGCTTTACCTATTAGACGGCACATACCTAGGGACGCTTAACCAATTACGAAAATTATGACTACCCTCGGATTTCTCGGTCAGGTTGGCCGCTTCATAGACTCAAACGAAAGAGCGGCATGGATTGATGATTTCGTGCGAGACACGCCAACTCTTATATGTGCCACATAACATATGGCTAACATAGTTTAAGGGAGAGAAACAAAAAATGAAACTTGTAACAGTCTTATTGCCAGAGGCGTATCTGGAAGGTTTAGATGAACTCGTCCGAGCAAACATGTACCCCAGCCGAAGCAGCGTCATCCGAAGCGCAGTTCGAGACCTGCTCAAAAAAGAACTCTGGGAAAACAAACGCGGAAGATAACCGCGCCTAAATCCCCTTTATTGACTCACAAAGCATACGCGCTGCCCGAGCAGGATCAGCTGCATTCACTATTTCTCGTCCAACAATCAAGTAGTCAGAGCCTGCTTTGATGGCTGTTTCTGCCCCGCCGCCCTGTGCACCGACACCAGGCGAATAAATCGCGACGTTGCCGCCCAAAATCTGCTTGACTTCGGCGATTTTCTTAGGCACCGTAGCCCCCACCACCACACCGTCAGCACCCCATTTCAAAGCCTTCTTTGCAAAAGACACATACTGCGGCATCTGATTGCCCGTCTCAGCCTCCACAATGGTTTGCCCATAACCCTCCACGGCACCTTTGTGACTCATGTAGGTTAACAGGATTACGCCGCGTTGAAGTTCTTGGGAGACTTCAAAAATGGGTTTTAAGCCTTCTTCCCAACCCACAAACGGATTAGCGATGAGAGCGTCAAAGCCTGCAGCATAGTAGTACCGCGCGATGATTTGGTTGGTGTTGCCGATGTCGTTTACTTTGGCGTCCATTATGGCGAGCATGCCTTTTTCATGGACAAGCTTCACCAACTCCGCTACTCCATCAAACGTCCCCAAAGGCAAAGTGAGATGGTGGTTGAATTTTACGGCGCAGACGTAGGGGTGAACTGCCTCCAAAACCCCTCGAGCCCTATCAAAGAGGCTGTTTTTGTTGGGAACGGGTTCGAAGGGGAAGTCTAGGGCTAAGACGATTTTGGAGTTTTTGCTCTGAGATACATGCTGCATACGCTGCTTAAACGACACGTCAAATCCTCGCTTGTACTGTTAGCGGCTAGCTATTTCATTTTTTCCCTCAAACGCCTCCTAAACCGCAAAGGCGCATGCGAAAGTTAAAATTTCTCTGCTGCCAAGTTTGCCTAAAAACAATCACGTTTATTTGAGGTTGAAGAAGCATGAAGTTAACTGTTGCCCAAAAAGTCATCAGCAAACACATAGTCGAAGGCAAAATGCAAGCCGGAGAAGAAATCGCGCTAAAAATCGACCACACCCTCACCCAAGACTCCACAGGCACCCTGGCCTACCTCGAATTCGAAGCCATGGGCGTCCCAAAAGTCAAAACCCAACTAAGCCTCAGCTTCGTCGACCACAACATGCTCCAAAACGACTTCCGCAACGCCGACGACCACCGCTACCTCCAAGACGCCGCCGCCAAATACGGCATAATCTTTAGCCGCCCCGGCAACGGAATATGCCACCAACTCTTCTTAGAACGCTTCGCCCGCCCAGGCTATACGCTACTGGGAAGCGACAGCCACACCCCAACCGCAGGCGGCGCAGGTGTAATAGCCATCGGCGCAGGAGGCCTCGACGTCGCCGCAGCCATGGCAGGAGAACCCTTCTATCTCGAAATGCCCAAAATCGTCGGCATCAAACTCGTCGGCAAACTCCAACCCTTCGTCTCAGCCAAAGACGTAATCCTCGAAGTCCTAAGACGCCTAACCGTGAAAGGCGGCGTCAACAAAATTCTCGAATACTACGGACCCGGAGTAGAAACTCTTAGCGTGCCTGAACGGGGGACCATAACCAACATGGGCGCAGAAACCGGCGCAACCACCTCGATTTTCCCCTCCGACAACGTCACCAAAGCATTCCTCGCCGCGCAGGGACGAGAAGTAATGTGGGTAGAACTATTAGCTGACGAAGGCGCAGTCTACGATGAAACCCTCGAAATCGACCTCTCCACACTTGAGCCCCTCATCGCGTTGCCCCACAGCCCCGACAACGTCAAACCCGTCCGCGAACTCGAAGGCACCCCTGTGGATCAAGTCTGCATCGGCAGCTGCACCAACAGTTCCCTGCGGGACCTCAAAATCGTCTCCGCCCTGCTTAAAGACAAAAAAGTGCATGAAAACACCAGTCTCACCGTCTCGGCAGGTTCACGTCAAGTCATGGAGAACCTCGCAGTCGCAGGCGAACTTGAACCCTTCATACTTTCAGGCGCAAGAATCCTAGAGAACGCCTGTGGACCCTGCATCGGCATCGGACAAGCCCCACCCACCGCCGCCGTCTCATTACGCACCTTTAACCGCAACTTTAAAGGACGCAGCGGCACCCAAGACGCCAAAGTCTACCTCGTCAGCCCCGAAACCGCCGTCGCAGCCGCCCTAAACGGCAAAATCACCGACCCACGCAAACTCGGCAGCTTCCCCCAAATCAGCATGCCCAAAAAATTCTTGCTAAGCGACGCCATGTTTATTCAGCCCAGCTTCTGCGCAACCCACAAAGTAGTCATGGGCCCCAACATCAAGCCACTCCCAACCTTCCCGCCCCTGCCAGAGAAGCTCTCAGGTGAGGTGCTCATAAAGACAGGCGACAACATCACCACCGACGACATCATCCCCGGCGGCTCCGAAATCATGTCGCTACGCAGCAACATCCCCGAAATCAGCAAATACACCTTTGTCCACATCGACAAAACCTTCGCCTCAAGGGCACTTGAGAAGTGCGGCGGCTTCATCGTAGGCGGAGAAAACTATGGCCAAGGCAGCAGTCGCGAACACGCAGCCATGGCACCCAAATATCTCGGTGTAAAAGCAATCCTCGCCAAATCCTTCGCACGCATCCACCTCGCAAACCTCACCAACTTCGGAATCGTCCCCCTTACCTTCGCCGACAAATCCGACTACGCAAAAATTGAGCAAGGCGATGTGCTTGAGATTGCAGTAGACGGCTTGACGGAGACGCTGGTGGTTAAAAACTTAACCAAAGGCACCGAAATAAAAGTCAAGGTCAATCTTAGCGGCTTAGAGAAGGAAATGGTCAAGGCAGGCGGAAAATTAGCCTACATTAAAGCTAAACAAAAACAGTAAAAAACAGCAAGTGCACAGCCCTGTTCGAGTGTGCCCTTAAAGCCCCATTTCGGCTAGTTTTCTGGGGCTGTTTATTTCTATGCCTTTGGTGCCTGTGATTAGCCGTGTTAGCTTTGAGTTGGCTTCTGCGCCCATGGTGACGACGCGGTCGCCTTTGTAAGAAACCGTTATGGTTATGCCTTCGCGGCAGAAATCCTCAACTATCTCTCTAATCCACGGCATATCTTTTTGCACTTCCCGTAACCCATCGATACCGCGGTGGAGACTCTCCGTTAGACCTTTCTGTGTGGAGCCTTTGCGGGCGCTGGAAACGATTTCTTTTATGAACTGTTTGTCTTTGGCATTGACATCGATTTTTTTGTCCTGGACAATGACTTCCACGGCTTCAACATTATTTTGGCTAATGATTACTTTGCCTGATTTGAGAGACTCAACTAGCAAAGTAGTTAACTGCACGCTACCTCGCCTAAAATGGAAGTTTTAAGTTGCTTCTTTAGCCATAACAATGTCGAGTACGACTGCACCGTTGACGCGAGCTTTAAAGACGCCTGTGTCGAGGGTGAGGTCTTCGAAGCTGAGTTTGAGGTCGGATTGTTTACCTGCGAGTTTGTCGAGCACTGCAATAATTGTGTCACCCATGGTTTGAGCAGTTCGTTCCATTGATTCAGAAACATTTTTTTCCATTAAAAACACCACTAAAATTTGGATTGGACGCTATAAATACATAACCGACATAAAAAAATAAACAAACGCGTCTTGTTTGGATTGTTTTGCCTGAATTTTTTATTTAAAAAATTAAATTTTTATGGTTACCTCATAGAGGTAGTAACCACTTAACGGTTAATTAAAAAGGGGAAACTAAACGTCCCAAACGGTGCTGTTTTTGAGTTGCCAAACGACAACTAGCGTCATCTGGGGGTTATTGTAGCCCTGTACATTCGTTAGGGTGTCAAGGACGCCTGTTTCTTGGTCAAAGAACGCGGTAATGTAGTCATTGCGCCATGTGCTTTGGGTTGGGTCGTTGATGTCAAAGAACGAGTTCTCAACAGTGAAACAGTTTCTCACTCGGCTGCTGTTTGCATATGTTTTGGTGTCAGTACTGTTTACGATTAGGCCATCTGCTCCTGTTGGGCGTAGTTTATCGTTTTGTTGTAGGCCACCGGCATAGATAGCCCAGAAGCCATTTTCGTCGGTTTGGTTACCGTTTGATATGTCAATTGTGTTTTGGGATGTTAGCGAGGTTCCGTTTTGAAATTTCCATTCTGTGCTAAGAGACACAAATGTGCCCTGAACATCGGTTATGGTGACTTTGTAGTATTGTGTGGCGTTATATTGCCCGAACTCGGCGGGTTGCGTTGCGTTTTCGCCTGTCAAAATGGAAGTGCCGCGCAATTGATATGTGAATGAATCGCCAACGCTAACGCCAGCAACCACTGCTTTCGGTGTATTAGTGCTAGTGGCATATATGATGGCTGCAGAAGCCACAATCAAAACAACTACCAGAATGATTGCGAAGTAGACCTTTGTTGGGGTTCCTTTCTTTCGGCGGTACATAGCTTATTCATTGCCGTCAGGGACTATTTAGTTCTTTTCCCAAAAGCAAACCGTAACACCCAGCTTACACTCGCAGTCAAAGATCAACCCAAAGACATGTGTGCCATGTTAAAAACCCCAAGAGCAAACATCTGATTGCTTCCAAGATCGAAAAAAAGACAACAAAACGCACAAGCTACAAGCAAACCAATAATCCACCAAGCACTAAGCTGAAATAGAACACAAATTGTTAACTGTTTTTAAATTAATACGAACAAGCATGCATCGATTATGTTGTTATATTGAAATATGTCCAAGATGGACACAAGGTATAATAATCAAACTCTCGGTTGTCAATAGAGCTATTGGATGCCAAGGAATTGTTAACAGGGCAGTAGAGAAGGGGGATGCTTGTTGACAATACTACATCGGATAGCCTACGGTTGGGCCTTTGCCTAAAGAGTTAAAAAATGTTCAGCGAGTTGAATCCATGAACGACCTTAATCCTCCAGAGCACACCCTGCGGAAATTTTACGCTGCCAGTAACGGTTGCCCAGAAAACCGAATAGACACAGCTCGCGTCCAAAAATATTTAGTAACGCAAGGTTGGGAACCCGCGCCTAATTGGCAAAACGCGGATTTGATACTTTTCAATACATGCGGCCAAACCGACATAACGGCACAGCATTCCATTGGAATAATCAAAGAAATCGAAAACGGAAAAAAAACAGAACAGCAACTAATCATTTGGGGTTGCCTTCCCAAAATCGACATGGAACTGCTAAAAGAAAATATCTGCACAGGTCTTATATCTCCCGGCTCAGAATTACCTGAACTTCCCTCATTAATAAATGCAAAAAACACAATCGACATGGTCTCAGCCAACACAATTTCATCTAAATGGCCAGTCAAAAAGGAAAACGCTAAAGAGCACAAGCGTTTCAGCGGTTCACAGGTAAGTCAATTAACCAAAAAGGTTGTTTTATCATGGGAAGATTATCTGGGGTCTAGAATTAATCTTGTTCGAGTCAAGGACCCAACAATATTTTACATAAAAATATCTACCGGATGCCAAAACAACTGCGCCTATTGTGCAATAAGAAAATCCCGCGGAAAAACCCGCAGTAAACCCATCGGGACCATTGTCTCCGAATTTAAAGAGGGTCTACAAAAAGGCTTCAAACGATTCAGCTTTTTGGGAACTGACTTAGGCTCCTACGGAGTAGATATCGACACGGACTTAGTTAACCTATTAAACGAACTTACAAGCATTGAAGGCAAATACACGATTAGCCTCAGAAACATACATCCATACGACATGAATCGGATGCTGGACCGATTTATCCCTCTATTTAAAACTGGAAAAATCCCCTACATCGAATTAGCTGCAGAATCAGGCAATAACCGAATTCTAGAATTGATGAACCGAAAATACACCATCGAAGAATACAAAAACATAGTGAACACTATTCGGCAAACAAACCCGAACATAATTATCAGAACACAAATAATTGCGGGATTTCCAACTGAAACTGAAGAAGAATTCCTCGATTCGATGCGCCTTCTTGATGAGGTTATCTTTGACTATGTTGAGGTCTATGAGTTTTCACCCAGAAAAGGCACACCAGCCGAAAAAATGGAACAGCTACCCAACAAAGTAAAACGTGACAGATTTATAAGATTGTACAAAAAAGCCCTCTTAAACCGAACCGCACTAAAAATCAAAGACCTCATCTCAAACAAAATGTAAAACAATAGCTAAAGCGCAATCAATGCTCGTATCTTTATTGTTTCAGCAAAACAATCTCATTGCAATAAGCCCTATTACGAACAGCACCAAAGTAAGGTAAAGCTGGCGAATTCTGGTGCGTCCCTCTTTTATCGTGCGGCTGCGTAACAACTTGAGAGTTAAGTAGCCTACGACCAAATCGGTTGGGAAAATCAACAACAGATAGACAAGCCCAAACCAATCTACAAAACAGAGCACCAAGGTTACCGCAATAAATGAAGCAAACAAACACGTAGAGAACCGAAGCGCAGCAGTCCTCCCTCGGATACTTGCAAAGGTTTTTGCGTGCCGCTGTTTGTCACCTTCAAGATCCATGGCGCCTCCCGCAATTTCCTCCCCAAAATCAAACATGAAAGCCAAAGCGCCAAAAAGCCAGACAACGCCATTGAAAGCTTCACCTGCGATTACTCCGCCAAAAATAAACGTCATGGCAACAGAGGAACTCACCATCGCGTTCCCAGGCAGACCAGCGTCTTTGAGTTTCCAGTTATATAATACACCAACAGCCCAGAGTATAGAGGCAAGAATTAGTTGCAGGTACCCTAAAGCGGCAGCTGCCAAGATGCCAGAGGCTGAGAATACCAACATCAAAAGTTTTAGCTCAGAAATAGTAATCCTCCCAGAGGGCAGAGGACGCGTGGGATGATTAATCCGGTCGACGTTTAGGTCGAAATAGTCATTTGAAATCATCGCGGCACCAGAAATAAAGAAGCCGGTGAGGAAACCCAAAACCGCAATAGATACTGAGGGTAAATGCCCCAAGGCCAGTATCTCGCCGGCTACAACGCATATTCCTGCGGCGAGGGGCAACTCCGTTTTTAGAAGATCAGAAACCGCCTTGACTTTTGAAGTGAGGTTAACCAATTTATGCTCTCCTAAACTGTTTTTTGGGAAACAAAATGGGGAAGGAAATTCGCCGTTTAGCGAGGGTATACCTGTTTTCCTCACCAGCGAACCTGCAAAGAGGGCGACGGCGTATACCCTGTCTGAGAACTCTAGTGCCCCCCTTGAGCGAACTGCAAAACTGGTTTTTTGCGCGATAATATTCCGCCTAACTCCTGCGCCCAAGCACTAATTCGGCTTTTGTCTCTGTTATCAGTTGTTACGCGACCTGCGAACTTCATTCGTCCTCCAAAGACCTCCATGGCAACGGGTTTAACGGCAAGGTATTCTTTTGCGACCATTTCGAGGTAACGTTCCACTGCGGCAGGGTAGGTTTCCGGGTTTTCGCCTTGATACATGGCTGACACGAAAAGGGCCACGTTTTTGTCTTCAAAGTTGCTTTTTAGGAATTGCAATGCTTCTTTGTACCATTTCCCCATTCTTATGCCGCTGGCGACAACCACACTGCCGTAAGCGGAGAAATCGGGATGCCCGTTTCGACGTAAATCAACCAGATCAACGTCGAGGGCATATTGGTTTTGGAGGGTGTCTGCAATTAGTTGAGCGGTGTCTTCTGTTGCGCCGGATTTGGTTGCGAAGGCAATTAACACTTTATTCATTTTTTTGGCCTCCGGTTATGGTTTCTTGGATTTATATGCCATCAGAGCCATTGTTCCGAAGCTTGCAAGGATTGTTATGATGGCAAAGCCAGCGTGGAATTGTAGGCTGCTTGGTTCGATGGTTGCCGCTTGAGAGATGCTAAAGCCGCAGACGACGGTGGAAAAGGCGAAGAGGGCGGTTATGGCGATTCCGAGTTTTGTTAGGACATTCATTGTTTTTTCACCTCGGTTCTGTTTTGATTTCTTATTTGGTCAGGCGATAAGTCGACGCGGAGAGTTCCCTTGCTGCCGACAACTTCGAGCATTACGCCTTCAACGAATTCGGCGTGTAGCAATTGCCCGATTGTGCCTTCAACCAGCACGTTTTCGCAGGTGCCGTTGGCAAGGTTTATTGTTTTGAGGCATTCCTTCGATTTCAGTTCAATCGAGAAGGAATTTTCGCCATTTTTTTGCATTTTATTTATCTCCAAGAATCCATGTTGCAATAAAAAGCCATTAATGTTAGTTGACGAAAATACTAAATCACAAACAACAGTGTATACGTGTAAACATCGGTGATAATGTTGGATGGCGAAGGGATAGAGAATCTGTTTTTTAATTTATCCAGCAAAAGCAGACTAGACATACTACGCTCCATCAGTGTTGAAAACCTGCGGATGAACGAGATAGCCCGAAAAAACGATATAACCGCAACTGAGGCGTCAAGGCAGATTCAACGGTTACTAGATGAACTCATAATTGAGAAACAGCCAGACGGCTCATATACGCTGACAAGTTATGGAAAACTGTTCCTGCATTTTTTTCCAACGCTTGAGTTCATCTCCAAGCACAGACAATACTTCCTGAGGCATGATGTCTGGCGGCTACCTTCTCAATTCATCAGCAGACTTGGCGAGCTAAACGGCGGAACATTATATTCGGAGATAGCTGAAACCGTAAACAACATCGAAAAAATGATGCAAACAGCAGAAGAGTTCGTGTGGGTGTTAACTGACCAAGCCATGACTTCCCACAGTAACGTCATGATAGAGCAGGTTTCGAAGGGAGTCAAATTTAGGTCGTTAATCCACGAAAATATGAGGTCTAATCAGGTCAGGGTGTTTGGTAAAACTGTGGAGCGTCGAGTTTTGCCTTCTATTCCAGCGCTGGTTGTGATTACTGATAAAGAAGCTTTCCTTTCGCTTTTAGCCGTGGATGGCAAGATTGTTCATTCAGGCTTTTTTGGGAGCGACCCTAATTTTATGGGGTGGGTTACGGATTTATACCTCTATTTCTGGAACCAAACCAAACTTGGCTATCCAAAATTGGGGTAATATGAGGTTTTTTGTTGTTGTGCAGGATAGGTATTTATGCCAGCCCGATATAGACTGAAGAGTCTAGACCGATGAGTCTATATCCTAATTGGTGAGTGCACCATGGACAGATTCGAAAAACCCTTCGAACACAAACAAGAACTACAAGAAGCCGCACTAAAAGAATTCAACAAAAAAGGCTACAGCAAAGCCTCACTAAGCGGCATCCTAAAAACCGCAAAAATGAGCAAAGGCTCATTCTATTACCACTTCAAAAACAAAGAAGACCTCTACTTTGGCCTCATTGAAGTGCTCATAAACAAGAAAAAAGCCTTCTTGACCGAGAACGTTAAACCGGCAATGCTGGAAAAAGACATTTTCACCATCCTCAAATACCAAATGAAAGTAAGCATCAAGTTTGCCAACCGCTACCCTGAAATCGGAAAATTCTCTGAACGCTTCATCAAAGAAAAAGGCAACGCCATCTATCAAAAAGCACTCAAAAAATACAACTTCATGAACAACGACGCCCTCAAACCCCTAATCGACGCCTCACACCAGCGAGGCGAATTCAGGGAGGATTTGCCCCCAGAATTTGTCAGCAACATGATTGGCTACTTTCTCACCCACGCTGTAGAAATAACCCAGATGTCCAAAACAGACGACTACGAAGAGAACATCAATCACTTGATTGATTTTTTGAAAAATGGGCTTGAAAGAAAGGAGCAATTACAATGATGACTTTTACTTTTCCAGTAGGCTACTATGATTTGCACAGGACGAAAATTATCGATTTTCAGCTCAATAGGTGGTACTCGTTTGGTTACAGCCGCCTAGAAGACATGCAAGACGCCGCAAGCAAAATTCGCAACCTCAACGACTGGAAACCTGAGATGGTTCGACAGGCAGAAAAAGCCCTCACCGAAAACAGAACCCTCAACGCCGCATTCTATTACCGAGCAGCAGAATTCTTCACACCCTCCTCAGACCCCGATAAAGAGGTGCTCTACTCCAAATTCAAAGACATCTTCTACAATGTCGTCTTCAAAGATGAACCGCTTGAACGGTTCAGTGTACCATACGAAGGCTCTTTTCTGCCTGCACTGCGTGTGCCATCGAAAGGCTCAGAAAAGAAAGGCACCATAGTGATTCATGGAGGATTTGATTCCTACATTGAAGAGTTCTATTCGATGGCGTCTTACTTTGCAGGCCTAAACTACGATGTGGTCATGTTTGAGGGTCCCGGCCAAGGTGCAGCTTTGAAAGAGTTCGGTTTCCCTTTGATTTATCAGTGGGAAAAGCCGGCTAAAGCAATCTTGGACTACTTCCAGCTTGATGATGTCACTTGGCTTGGTATATCCATGGGCGGGTGGCTCTGCTTTAGAGCGGCTGCATTTGAACCCCGAATAAAAAGGGTAATCGCCTCAAGCATCGCCTACGACTACATGAAGATACCACCCAAGCCGGTTGCAGCTTTTGCTCGTTGGCTCTTCAACTATCCTCGCCTGATGACTTACTTGGCGGATTTGAAGATGAAGAAGATGCCTCAAGAGAACTGGGGCGCCAAAAATCTCATGTACATCACAAAAAAAGACAACCCCTATGAAGCCAGCAAAGTGCTATTGGATTTCAACGAAGAAAACCTCGAATCTGATTTGGTGAGGCAGGACGTGCTCATCCTCACTGGGGCTGAAGACCATTTTATTCCACTAAAAATGCATAATCTTCAAGTGAAAGCGCTAACGAACGCAAAGTCGGTGACCGAACGTATTTTCACTGAAGCAGAACAGGGACAAAACCACTGCCAAGTAGGGAACATACAACTTGCACTGGACACGATGGTTGACTGGATTTCAAAAAACAGTTAAAACTGAAGAAAGAAAGCCTAATAAATCCTAAATAGACCTATTTTTTGTGTTCTTTTTCCTTTCAACAAAGATTGTAAGATGATTATTTGATTGCATCCCACAGAATCCAACAACTAAACGACAAGAGCATCCGAAACCGAGAATACGTTCTATACTGGATGCAGTCTTCTCAGCGGATTCAACACAATTTAGCTCTCGAATACGCCGTCCAAGAAGCTAACAAACTAAACAAACCGCTTACAGTCTTCTTTGGCATCAAAACAGATTTTCCCGAAGCCAACCGAAGACATTTCCATTTTATGCTCCAAGGCCTAAACGAAGCCCAAAAAGCCTTGCAAGATAGGGGCATAAAAATGGTTATTGAAGCTAAATCTCCCGAGGTGGGAGCAGTGGAGTTGGCTAAAGATGCCTGTGTGGTTGTTGTTGACCGAGGCTACCTCAAGATTAACAGGTCAGGGTATAGATTTGTTGCCCAAAACATAGACTGCGCGTTGGTTCAGGTTGAGGATAATGTGGTTGTCCCCGTTAAAGAAGCCAGCGACAAAGAAGAATATTCAGCTGCGACGCTTAGACCCAAAATTCTCAAGAAAAAAGACAACTACCTCACTGAGATAACGCCCCAGAAGCCAAAAGTTGACTCGACAGGCTTAAAGCTTGATTCACTGCACTTAGACAATGTTAACGGCGTCCTTGACGAGCTCAAAGTGGATTCGTCAGTTGACGCATCAAGGTATTTTCAGGGGGGCACAAACCAAGCCATCAAACGCCTTGACGACTTCCTCAAAAACAAACTCCCCGAGTACCCACTCTACAAAAAGGACCCCACATGCGACTACGTTTCCAACCTCAGCCCCTACCTACATTTTGGTCAAATCTCACCGCTACATATCGCTCGACTTGTCCAATCCTCGGCAGCTCCTGAAGGCTGCAAAGAAGCCTTCCTTGAAGAACTCATTGTAAGACGAGAACTGGCAATAAATTACGTAACCTACAACCCAAACTACGACACATATGAGGGGATTCCAAAATGGGCAAAAGACACTCTTGCACGGCACCAAACCGACCGCCGAGATACCTACTATTACTTAGAAGCTTTAGAAAACGCAGAAACCTACGACGCCTACTGGAATGCTGCCCAACAAGAAATGCGCGTTACG
Organism: Candidatus Bathyarchaeota archaeon; assembly: GCA_026014745.1. Lineage (NCBI taxonomy): Archaea > Thermoproteati > Candidatus Bathyarchaeota > Candidatus Bathyarchaeota archaeon. The sequence continues at coordinate 667,192 of JAOZHS010000002.1, forward strand.
GGCAAGATGCATGGTTATATGCGGATGTATTGGGGCAAAAAAATCTTGGAGTGGAGCCCAACGCCCCAAGAAGCTTTTGAGAGGGCACTGTATCTGAATAACAAGTACGAGTTGGATGGAAGAGACCCCAACGGTTATGCAGGGGTGGCGTGGTGTTTTGGTAAACATGACCGCCCATGGGGGAGCAGACCGATTTTTGGCGCTGTCAGGTACATGAACAGTAGGGGGTTGGAGCGGAAGTTTGATGTTGAAACGTATGTGCGTAGAGTGGCACAGTTGCAGGCATAGAGCAGATATTGTGTTCAGAATAATCTATATCTCACCAGTTTAAAGGAACTCAGTAAAAAGTTGGCAGGGGAGTTAACCCCAAAAAGCTGGGTCAAACGTGCCGTTTCTGCGAGCGCCATACTATCGTGTGCTAACGTCAACTGAACGCTTTTTGAATAACAAAAACGCCGCAAAACATGACCCAACGGCGACCAGAGCACCCAATTGGTATTCTGGAACAACAAAAAAGCCGCAGTTTCCGTCAACCGTCACATCAAGGTTATCAACTGCGTCTCCAGTGTCGTATTTGCCGTTCTGGTTTACGTCGACAACAATATCATAAAGTCCCGGGGCAGGATTAGCCCAGATAGCTGTTGTCGTCAATACACCAGCACCAGTGGTGGTCACGGTTTCTTTTCCGCCACTTTGATCTAAAAGCAAATCGTTTAATGACCATGTATCTTGGTGGGTTACTATGTAGATGTCAACTTTGTCCGCGCCGTAGAAGTATTGTCCTGATGCATAGATGGAGTCAGTTATGCTGAATTCGTTCTTTATTACTCCGGTTGAGGTGGTGCTTTGAACGGTGGCCGTGACAAGGGTTGTTTGAGGTTGGGAACCAGATAGAAGGAAGGGTAAAGCGTAAGCGTAATACCAAGCATTTGTTGTCCAAGTGAAAGTTGTTCCAGATGTTGGGGAAACGGTTGGGGTAAACGTGATATCGAGATATTCGCCAGGAGTTATCCTATTAGACGAGCTGGATGCAACTGCTTTTATCATGCCGGCAGATACGACGGGGGTATTCCAAGTTTTTGAATACGAATTGATTGTGGCTGAGGTTACGGTGTAGCCGGTCGGTATCGTTATTTCAAGGTAACCTATGTTTCTCCCCGAGGGGTTTGTGGCTAAATTGGTTACTCTAATTGTATATTGAAGGTTTGTTCCCGAGGTAAATTTGTCAGGGGTAATTGTTGACGTCAAATATCCGTAACCAATCTGAAGGGTTTGGACATCTGAAGTAGAAGCTCTCCAAACTCCACCCGTTTTGTACTCAGCAAAGTATGCTCTAACCTTTACGGTACCAGTTGCTGGTGGAGCATTGGATGTTTTACTGAAGTAGCCGTCTTCACCAATTGTGGCGGTAGTAAAATCATACCAATCATAACCTGTAGCATACTGCAATTTGACTGTCGCGCCATTGGGTACGGGAGACGCTACAACTTGACCAGAATAAAGGACACCTGATTGACTTGCAATAAGCATTGAAGGGAGCGAGTCTAGTTGGGTGGTTGTTGGGTAACTTACGGTTACTGTCCACGTTGAGGATACTGCTTCATTGTAGGTTTCGCTTCCGACGGTTTGTGTTGGGAAGTGTCCTCGGTAATAGTAGGTTCCTGTGGTGGATGGAGCTGTGAAAGTGGAACTGTAGTAGGTGTTTAGAGTTTGTGTTGTGGCCGCTGTTGTCCATGGACCAGATGAGCTTGAGCTAATTTGTAGTTCTACAGTAAGCCCACTTGGCACGTAATATGTGTAGCCGCCCTTTTGAACCCACAGATAACCAGAAAAGCGTATACCCGTCTCGTTTGGAGCAAGTGTAGATGAGCCTAAACTAAAAGGAAAGGAAGTTATGTCATATGATGTTGCCGCAGAAACTTCACTAACAACGCCGCATAATAGTAAAATAACTACCAAATTTGTCAATAGAAGAGATAACCATTTCTTCACTTATCAGTTCCCCTGTCGAGCGCAAAGTAACCAAATTATCGTATTTAATTCTTATTCCCGTAACTTGAGTAACGAGAAATAGCATTTAACCGCCCACCATAATTTTGCATATGATACATAAACGAGCTTTGAACCCCTCCAGCCATGTGGAAGCCCTGCGTTTCGGATTTTGAAACGGTTAGTTCAAAGTGTCCCTTAAATCAAACGCGGAATAATCTTGAAACACGAAAGTTGGAGGTAAAAATATGAAAAAAATCGTAGTGCTTGTCTTTTCCCTTTTAGTTGTCTGTGGAATGGTCTGCGGAATGGCAGCTGCCAGTGTTGGCCCTGCGCCCAACTCCGGCGATTGCATTCCAGATGGCAGCGGCTTTGACCAGCCTCAACATCTAAATGCGGGTAGTGGCATGGGTCCAGCACCAAATTCTGGCGATGGAATACCTGACGGAAGCGGGTTTTAACAAAAAGTAACCCCTCTTCCATTTTTTTATAAAATTACGCTCATGCCCACTTTTTGCGTCTAAGAATTGGGAAGAACGCCGCCTTTTAATCAACATACCTGACAGATATTTCGGTCAACAGTAACCTTGCAAAAATTCATAAAACAACACAAACACAATAAGCAGCTATGTACTGTAAAGGCAAGACTTTAACCACAATTATAGTTATTCTCTGCCTTTTATCAGTAACCTCTGCCTTTCCAAGGCTAACACAAGCTGAATCTGACTCTGAAAATTGGCCAATGTTTCGCCAAAACCCAGCCCACACCGCATCTTCAGGCGTCTCAGGACCGTCAGCGCCCAAAGTTCTTTGGACATTTTCAGATGGCGACAACGCTCTACGGGGTTCGCCTGCTATTGTTGATGGTAAACTATACATAGGTTCAGCAAACGGGAACATCTATTGCCTTGACGCCACAAATGGGCACGAAATCTGGTTTAACTTCAAAATAAACTCAGAAATCCAATCCTCCCCAGCAATTGAAAACGGCTATTTGTACATTAACGGCTGGGACGGCGTGATATATTGCCTAAATGCTCAAACAGGCGACATCGTATGGAAATTTGAGACTGGCTATGGAACAAGCGCTTCGCCAACAGTAGTTAACGGTTACGTTTATGCTACTTCACAGGATTGTAACTTGTACTGTCTAAACGCCTTAAATGGACAAGAAGCTTGGCGATTCTCATTAACCAGCCTTAAGGGACCGCCAACGCAATATGACATGACCTGTGGAGGCACCTCCCCAGCAGTTGTCGATGGTTACGTCTATGTCGGGGGCACAAACTTATACTGTCTAAACGCCGTCTCGGGGGAACTAAGATGGAGCTTTTCAGCAATCGTAGATGCTTCACCAACAGTTTATGAAGACAAAATCTATTTTTCTGCCCGTGACAAAAACGCCTACTGCTTAGATGCTTCAACTGGCAAAAAAATTTGGGAAAAACCCATCATAACATCGGAACTATACGGAGGAAGCGCGCCAGCAGCTGCAGATGACCGTGTATACTTTGGCAGTTGGGTTCAATGTGTAGATGCTTCTACTGGAGAAAGAGTCTGGCGCTATGGTACGGGAGACATCTACGCATCTTCTGCTCCGACGGTAGCGGGTCAATACGCATACTTTTGCGGTAATGACAACAACATTTACTGCGTCAAGGCAGCCACGGGGGAATATGTTTGGAAAACCAAAACCTCAGGGGACTCACCTGTTGTTGTTGACGGTGTTCTCTATATTGCAGGCAGTTCACTCGTCGCCTACTCAGACTCAGGCATTATCCCAATCCCAACACCATCCCCCAGTCCATACAATCCACAGTCTCCAACCCCAACTCCTTTAATATCAAAAGGCGCAATCGTTTCAATCCAAATAGTGATAATCTTCTCGATTGCTGCAATTTCAGCCGCCATCCTTATCTACGTAAGCAAACAAAGAGGAGGCGCACCCAAAACCGCCTTAAAGAAAGGTCTTAGACTCCCGATAGCTATTATCCTAATTTTCCTCATCGCCGCATCCTCAGCTATAGCGTTATATGAAAAAAACCAGAGCATTCCTAACAGCGAACCTGAATCTAATGTTCCATCAGGACGTCTGTGGCAGACCACGATTGGGAACTCTGAAAGTAGCATGGTAATGGGGAATGGAAAATTATTCATTGTAACCCGCCATGGAGCATATGCAAACGACGCCCTAGACGGACACTTAGTCTGGAAAAACGAAAACGTCTCGGGCACAAAAATTCAGTGGTACGATGACAGTGTATATGTTGGAGTATTTGGCTCGGTGGTGTATCGTCTAGACGAAAATACAGGAGAAAAAATCATGACGTACCCAGCACCTGGCTATTCAAAAAGTTCGCCAAGATTTGTTGTTGCAGACGGAAAAGTAATCGTGTCATATGATGGAACATCAGTTTTCGACACTAACAGTGGAGGGCTCTACTGGACGATTACACAACCCTTCACCTATCCTTGGATACCGTATCCAACACCAACATTAGGAGAATTAAGCAGTTCCGCAAAACCAAGCAACTATATCTACATTGCATATGGAGGCCGAGTGGACCAAAACAATGGCAACATGCTTTGGAACACAGGAAATCACTACGCATCAAACAACATTGTTACAGATAACAAAGTAATTTTTTGGAACTTCTGGATTGACGAAGCAAACCCAAACAATATTCTTTGTGTCGAGGCATCAAGTGGAAAAACACTTTGGAAATTCAATTCAGAACGCCCAATTTATCAACCAACCCTCTATGAGGGATTATTGCTTTTTCCAAGGGAAGAAGGCAACATATTTGCATTAAGGGTAAATGATGGCTCCTTAGCGTGGACGGTCGAGGGCGATGGCAAAGGAATGATGAAAGGCAATAATCTTCCAGCCGACGCTAAAAGTTTTAGTGACCCCTCAGTTTCCCAAATAGTCGTTGACCCTCAAACAAATAGTGCCACATGGGGTTTCCTGATCACCCAACGCCAAATAAACGGAACAAACGGCAACGACCTATACGTCGGAGACTTTACAAGTATAGCGCTTTCAGATGGTGCCATCCTACAAAAAACAAGCATTCAAAAAAGTGGTTCAATAGAAAATGGCGCAAGCTTAGGTTTGGCTCTTGGAAAAAAAGACTTATACTTGACTGCGGGTAACGACCTTTGGACTATTGATATATTATCTGGAAATTCATCGTTAATCGAGCACTTCAAATCAGCGGCAGGAACCATAATTTCAAACAACAACAAGGTTTACGTCGCCGCAGGCACGTATCTATCAGCCTATGAATAATTGAAAAGGCTGGTTATTTAGCGACAAACTGTGGACGGGCGACGGTTACGAAATTTTGAAGGCGCTTAAGTTTTAAGGTACAGGGGCGGGATTCGAGAACCCACATTTTGTTGGCGATATAGCCAGTTTCCCTTTATGCAGCTTCCTTCCCCTTTTTACTATAGCACAAATCGATGAATAATATTTCAAAATGGACTAGAATAACTATTGCCTATCAAACCAATACCTTTCTTAATACTACCATGTCCTTAAGTTGAATTCCTTCTTCGTAAATTGGCTCTGAATAATTGTCAACAAAAAAGTTCTCCCTAGCGCCAAACAACTCGAACCCTTCTTTACGATAAAACCGCAATATCGCTGAAACGTCTCCCGTTCCCACGACAATTGCCTTGAACCCTTTTTCCTTCGCTCTAATTGTCGCATCTCTCAGCATTAGTCTGCCGAATCCTCTTCCTTGACAGTTGGCAGCAACAGCAATATTTTTTATCTCAATCTCATCGCTGCTGATTGCTTGAAGCACGAATACACCAATGATATTGTCATTTTGCTCCAAGACGTAAATGTCAGAGTTGAAAATGTACCTCTTTATTGCTTCCTCGGTTGGGTCTGCAAGAAGTAACAAGTCGAAAGGTATCTCTTCATCCTTGCCAAGTTGCCTTATCATCTGTTTTTCTAATCCCTTTTTCATGTCATTATGCTTATTAGAATTTGACAATAGGTATGAAAAGGTTTTTCGATTTGGTGCATGGGGGTGGGATTCGAACCCCTAACACGCTGGCGACATCGCCAATTCTCCTTATTCTACGCAACCACTTTCCTTTTTTTAAGCAATTAGAAAACATATGAACCTTTGGAGCGGCGAATCCGATGGGATATGCTCCCAGTTCTCAGAGGTGACATCTCCAGCCAATCTTTTTTTGGAATTTCTATTCTTGATCTGTTCTTAGACTTTGCTGCGGTAGGATGGCAATTTAACCAGAAACAGGGAATTAGGCCTATTCGAAGATGAATAATTCATCAATCGTTGTATGTAAAGTTTTTGCGATATCATACGCTAGCTTGAGCGAGGGATTGTAGTTTCCTTTTTCTATGAAGAGTATGGTTTCTCTTCGCACTCCCACCTTTTTAGCGAGGTCTTCCTGTGTTAGGTCGTATCTTGCCCTCAATTCCTTTATTCTGGTCCGCATTGCTGTTATGGTTCTCCTTTTCTGCCAAAATACAATCGAAGCACAATAAAGGATAACGCGGAAACCAGGAGTGCAGCTATCAACGGGTAGCCTGCTTCGATTTCAGGCATTCCAAATAATTCTTTTCCAACGAAAGTAATCCACAGGTATGCTAAGATGAAGTATTGGCATATGAACATCGCGTAGTATGCCGCTTTCCCGTTTAGCTTCTGAGTTCTTTCATCCTTTAACGGAAAACCAGACTTTTTTTCTTTGATCATAGCGCGCGTTTTCCAAAGCGCTAAAACGCCGATTAGAATAATCAATACAAGTATTCCAATGCTTACGATGGGCCAAATGAAATCAGCCACTCAACACACCTCTATTTGATGTTTTGTTTTTTGATGATATGGATGCAAATGTAGCACCAGAAGTGCCGATCAAGCCAATTCCGACTATTCCTATAACAGTTGCAATGCCAGTATGCTTTTCTCCTAAGAGTGCATCTCCGAAAGCCATCAATACAGCTCCCGTCAAGCAAATTGCCAACCCCAGCGCAAAGATTGCTATCGCATATTTTCTCATTTTTTCAATCTCCGTCATTTATTTCACATATTATGTTATGTTTAAAACGCTTTAAGTTAGATATATGTAACATCAGGTATTTAACTGTTCTCGCTGCATCTCAAAAGCTGCGAAAACTCAGAAAGACATCTACCGCTTAGTCGAAGCAGGATTTGAATACGTTACCGAATTTGAAGGCCCAAAAATCCTTCGAAAAACAAAGCTATAGTCTGCAAAACATAAGTAACCGTCGCGGGACAATAGACCTGCCTATTTATTTATGGTGCAGGGGGTGGGATTCGAACCCACGAACGCCTACGCGAAAAGGGTCTAAGTCAAAAAACTGAGTCCTTAACTTTTGAAAAGATGCTCGGAGTCATTTGAGTAAACGCTGCAAAATGACGTATGCTGCCTTCTTATCTAATGGGTCGTTCCCGTTTCCACATTTAGGCGAGTAAATGCATGATGGGCAACCATCTTTGCATTCACAGGTCTCAATCAACTCAAACGTTTTTTCAAGTAAGGGTCTTATGTTTGAATAGAGGTTTTCTGAAATACCAATTCCCCCCTCAAAACCATCGTAAATAAAAATTGTCGGTTTTCCCGTGTCCACATGTACGGCTGTTGACAATCCACCTATATCCCATCGGTCACACATTGCAAACATTGGCGCCATCGCAATAATCGCATGTTCAAGAGCATGCAACCCACCGTCAAAATTCAAGCCAGCCTCTTCAATTTCTTCTCTGACCTGCTCAGGAACAGTAAACCACATACCTACCGTTGAGAAAGACGAAGAGGGCAAATCAAGCGTATGCTTTTTGAAAATTACATCATTAGCTTTTACTACATATGAAGGATAATTTTCAGTGATTGTTAATTCGCCCAAAGTCGTTTTGAATGTTTTTTGTGTTTCCTCCAATGTCTTCTTGATTGCTACTTCGACGGTTTTTTGTGTTTCAGTATAATAGTTGGTGCTCTCTTTCCGAACCGTTGCAGTACAATTTTCGAGGTTTAGTTCTTCTGAGCGGTAGGTTTCGCCCTGATGTAGCAGAATTGCCCCCGCATGGGTTTCTTCATAAGCCTTGTTTAAGGGAAGCGTTTCAAGAACATACCCATTGCAGAGCACCTTCACGGTTTTTCCGCTGATGCTTTCGAGGTTAACAACTCTGGTTGCCCGCTCCAGCCCAGAGTAAACCCAGCCTTGAGCGGTTTTTTTAAGAAGGTCTTTTTCTGAAAGTGCGTGTATGCTTTCTTTGAAGAGTTCTGGAAAGAATTTTTCGTCGGAATCGGTTAGGGGCAGCTCGTCAGCGGCGCACATAATGTGGCCTGAAGTGATTTGCCGATTATGCAGGTCAATAATTGCCTGCTCATGCGGTCTTTCAAAGAAGTCTTGGGGGTGCTTCATGAAGTACTGATCAAGCGGGTTCTGAAAGGCAACCAAGGTTACGGTTGAATCGTTTTTGCTTCTGCCTGCACGTCCGGCCTGCTGCCAGGTGGATATGACTGTCCCGGGATAACCCGAAATTATCACGGCATCCAATGAACCTATATCGATGCCGAGCTCTAGCGCGTTTGTTGAAACCAAACCGATCAAGTCCTTGGTTTTTAGACGATTCTCTATATCCCGTCGCTCTTGTGGAAGGTAGCCTGCCCTGTAGGCAGTTACTGCGCCGTATAGCTTGGGGTTTCTTCGTTTCAGGTCTTCTTTAGTCCATCGTGTTATAAGCTCAGCCATCTGCCGCGAAGTTGTAAAGCAAAGCGTTTGCAGGTTTTTCATGACGCTTACGGTTAGAAGGTCTTTAGTTTCTTGGTGCGTTGACCGGCGAACAGTTTTCTGTGGGTTCATGAACGGCGGATTCCAAAACACGAATGATTTTTTTCCTCTTGGGGAGCCATCGTTTGAAATTATTTCAAAATCTTTTCCGGTTAGTTTCTTTGCGTGTTCCTGCGGGTTAGCTATGGTTGCTGACGAGAGTATGATTTGGGGGTCTGCATGGTAAAAACTGCAGATTCTTAGCAGTCTTCGTAGAAGCATGGCTACGTTTGAGCCGAAAACGCCTCGATAAACATGCGCTTCATCAAGTATAATGTACTTTACGTTTTGGAAAAAAGACCGCCAAAGCGTATGCCAAGGCAAGTACAAATGCAAACCGTAAGGGTTAGTCAAAATTATCCTCGAATTCTCCCGTATAGATGCCCGTTGCTCTTTTGGTGTGTCGCCGTCATAAACGTTAGAATCCACTTTGATGCCGGTGCCCATCTCGATTTCTTGTAAAACTTTGAGTTGATCATTTGTTAGGGCTTTTGAGGGGTAAATGTAGAGCGCTGTTGCTTTTTTGTCGTTTGTGAGGGCGTCAAAAACAGGGATATTAAACGCCAATGTTTTTCCTGAAGCCGTCTGGGTGGCGATAATTACGTTTTTGCCTTGTCGGGCTTTGTTTATGGTTTCTGCTTGATGAGAATAGAACGTGATTTCCTTGTTTTGCAAGTAGGTGCTTATGTTTTCTGGAAGGGGTTTGTCCAACTCGCCATAGCATGCGTCTTGCGCAGGAATTATTTGAGTATGTGCAATAGGGGTTTGTTGAGTTTGCGTTTTTTGCGGGGTGGTTTCTTTTGAGGCGTTTACTGGTTTAGATTGTGACGGCTTACTGATTTGGGGAGGTCTGAAATTGCTTGGTCTGCTACCCCGCGTAAGAAAGGTGCCGCATTCTGTGCAGAATAAGCTCTGGGCGTATTCCTTTTGAGAGTGGGTTTTGCCACATTTTTTGCAGTAGTAAGTCGGCAACTTTTTTCCGACTACAATCTCTTATGTTATTATAAAAGCGCTATTGCCAAAATCAGCTTTTTACACATTCAACCACTGGAGGCGGCAATGTTTCATGATGATCTACCTGTTTAAAAAAATTTAATATCGAATATTGAATAGTGAACGGTCTACTTTATGCAACATATTCCTCGTGGAGAATTTATCTTTCATAATGCGGGGCAAGGGCTCTTCTATTCAAGATTAGAAAATCAGATTGGTGCAGGGGGTGGGATTCGAACCCACGAACGCCTACGCGATAGGGTCCTAAGCCCTACTCCGTTGACCTGGCTTGGAGACCCCTGCACACGTTGCCAAAGAAAAATAGCGCACTGCCTAATATTTATTTAATCAAAAAAAGCACCAACAAATCGCCAAACACCACTTTTTAGCTAAAATGCGTCTTGCGACTTCAAGGCAACAGATGTTTTAAATTTGTTTTCTCGCATTATTGATGGTATGGTTTTTGAGGGTTTTTTCCAGTGGCTAGGCAGCTTAACCATCTGGGATTTTATTCTAATCTTTTGGCTATTCCTCCTTGTTGACGCCGCCCGAACCATCGGTAAACCCATCATTTTGTTACTCCACAAACCATTCGAGAAAAAACCCAACGCCGTCTCTATCTATAGACCCAAAATTTCAATCATTATCCCCGCCCATAACGAAGAAGCCGTGATCGTGAAATCAATCAAATCTGCCTTAGACGCGGACTACCCCAACAAAGAAGTAATCGTGGTCGACGACGGTTCCAAAGATAGAACCTATCAGTTGGCAAGTTTTTTTGCCGCAAATGGCTCCATTAAGCTGGTTCACCGGGAAAAGTCAAGCGGAAGCAAAGCCATGGCGCTAAACTATGGTATCCTGTTCGCGTCTGGCGACGTGTTAGTCATGGTTGATGCTGACACGCTCATTGCACATGATGCACTCAACAAACTTGTTGCTACTTTAGATGAACCCGACGTGAGCGCTGCTTCAGGAAACGTTCGCATCCTCGGCGGAGACAGAGGCAAACGAAACCTCTTGGTTCGCCTCCAGGAATATGAGTATTTTGTTGCCTTCGATTTGGGACGCCGTTTCAGCTCCCTTATTGGAACCATGATTATTATTTCAGGCGCGTTTGGCGCTTTCCAAAGCAAAGAACTCAAGACACTGGGGCGATATGACAAGGACACTATCACTGAAGACTTTGATTTAACCATAAAACTACGCAAACTGCACAAAAAATTGGTCTATGTAGACGATGCGGTTTCATACACCATCGCTCCAGATTCTTGGAGGGCTTGGAGAACCCAGAGGATACGTTGGACTTACGGGGAAGCCGAGACCATTTGGAAACATAGAAATCTGTTTCGCCGCAAAGGCTTTGAACGGCGCTCAGTTTTAGCCCTCTATGACATGTTATTTAACGATGTAGTTTTGCTTGTGCTTAGGGCAGCTTGGTTTGTTAGCTTATTATTTATTTTTTCGTATACCATTCTTTACGTTTTTATTCTTATGTTCGTGATGTATTTTTTACTCGAGTTTTTTTCCGTGATTTTGGGCGCAGTCATATCGGGACACAAAAGTAACCTGAAATATTTACCGCTGGGACCCGTGATGGTTCTGTTTTATCGTCCCTACTATGCAATTGTGCGGTCTCGGGCTTTCCTGAAGTGGATGCTCAAAAAACCAACAGCTTGGTAACCTACGCGGGGTTGTAACTTGGCTGCATCGCTTCCTGTTTGCCCTTATCGGTTAATTCGTAGCTGAATTGGGTTTGCAATTTTCCCTCGTTTAGATCGAATTGTTCTCGGCATTGAGCACAAACAAAAACAATTTTTGGAATCGAGAAGAAGTGCTTATTGCTGCAACGGTAGCCGACACCTACTCTTCGGTAATCTACTCCTAACTGTTTCAATTCCTTGTTGCATTTTTCACAGAAAAGCGTGTCTCCACGGGTAAATTTGCCCTCAAAATCTACATTGCCGCATTTGAAATGTTCTATTATGTAGCCTTTTTCGTGGACACGACTTTGGCATTCGGGGCATTGCAGGAAAAATTCAAGCGCCAGCGAGTTACAATTAGGACAGTATATAGTTGAGCAGCTAGGCGTTTGGGTTACGTTGTTGGCTTTTATTAGGGGCTCCATTTTTTGAGGTAACTCTTCAGCTATGTAGCCAGTGTCATATGAGGGAACTAAACTCAGGGTAGGAACCGATTTTAGAACTCTCACGTCAGACAGAACGCTGAGTAAGGGAACTTTTACAACCTCATCGTTGCCTACTTCAGATGGCGGCACTTTGAGAAAGATTTTTCCGTCTTTTCCAGCGGACACTATAAGGACATCGTTGTGTTCATGTTCGAAGTTTGCTACAGTTACAACCCCGTCTTTGAAGACAATGTTTCCATCGGAGTTTGTCATTACAGAATCTGTTTCCGCCATCTGTTTGTACATGGCTCCAACGATTATGAGGTTGAAGGCTCTACCCAACAGTTTGATTTGCCTCACGAAATCGTAGGCTTCCTTTGAATTCATGTTCAGAGTCAAAGTGGTAAGGGTATCGATAATTATGAAACCATTTTTGATCCAATCCAAAAAGGGACCGAGTGTATTTATCAACATATCTGGCGTGTACTCTATGGCTTGAAGTGTCGGGCTTTCAATCAGAGCGTTTTGGCTATAGGTAAAGAGGTCAACAAAAAATAGGCTATAGTCACGGTCGTAAGCATCAATGTCTAAACCCAATCGTTTGAATTGTTTTTTGGTTTCGGCTGCGGGGCGATCTAAACAGACATATAAGCCCTTTAAGCCTTTTTGAAGAAAGTTACAGATCATTTGAAGAAGAAAATTGCGTTGGCTAAGGTTTGATTGACCGCTGATGCAGATACAAGAAGGAGAGACGATTCCTTCGTCCAAAAGTTTGTCAAGTTCAGGGAAACCCGTCGGCACATGTTCCAACTGTTTCACCATCAATTTTTAGCAGAGTTTAGAGATAAATCTTACTATGCTCAAAAGATACATGAGTTGCTGATGGGAATTTGGTTTTTTCAGCGTGTTTACGGTGAGAGGGAACCGTAAGCTCTTTATTTACTATCGTAATTGTTTTGGGGGCAGAGAAGAAATTTGCCTTCGTAGCCTAGCCCGGTGGGGCGTTACCTTGGTAAGGTAATGGTCGCGGGTCCAAATCCCGCCGAAGGCTCCAATTCTACCTCATTTTGCAAGGCAGGTTTATCCCATACCGTGCGTCTGAAATGGTTGGCATAAAAATTCTTAAGAGCCCACAAAGGAAACAAGAATCTGATGAAAACCAAAATCGACCTCAACACGTGGCCTAGACGAGAGCATTACGATTATTTTGGCAGCTGCGATGACCCCTTTTTTGGCGTGGTAGTTAACGTTGACTGCACAAAGGCGCATCAACGCTGCAAGAAGTTGGGGGAGTCGATTTTTCTTTGTTACATGTATGAGTCGATTAAGGCATTAAATCTGGTTGAGAATTTTAGGTACCGAATCATCGATGGCGAAGTGTGGCTCTTTGACAGGGTACATGCGGGCACAACGATTGGTCGGGGGGACTCTTTTGGCTTTGCTCTCTTCGAGTTCACCGATAGCTTCGCCGAGTTTAAGGGGATAGCCGAAAAAGAAATCTCTGAAGTCCAAAAAACGGTGGGGCTGCGGGTAGACGAAAACGCTCTGCGAATCGATGTTATACATTACACGACGTTGCCTTGGTTTAGTTTCACAGGGTTAAAGCATGAGAAGAATATTTCCCGCGAAGAAAGCATCCCCAAAATCGCGTTTGGTAAATTCTTTGAGGCTAACGGCAAAACCCTGATGCCTGTTTCCGTCAGCGCCAACCATGGCTTGGTCGATGGGTATCATGTGGCAAAGTTTTTAGAGTACTTTCAAGCGGGCCTAGATAAACCCGCCTAAAAGGGGTTAGTGTCGATTTAATTCTTTTAGCAACTCTCGCGCTTTGGTCGGTAGCTCGGGCTGTTTTCTGCGGTTCACAACCAAAAACACCAACCCGATAACAATCAGGGTTACCCCAAAAAAAGCTACACTTGCAGGGGGCAAAAGCCCGAATTCAAGCGAGAACGTAAAGAAGAGTATGGCGACGCCGATGCCAATCATGGTTAAATTACTTCGATAAGCTGTGGCGTGGAGCGCGAATTCTTTTTTGCCGTCTTCAGTTACCAGGAAGTAGCCTTGTTTTTCCTCAATCATGCCGGAGCTGATTAGGTAGTTCCAGTCGTAATGGAAGTGACCGTCGGATTTGTAGCCTAACGCGGAGCAGAGGCTAGATTTTACGCCAGGTTCAGCTTTGATTCGGCTGTTTGAAGCTGAGTAAATGAAGTAGAGTAACCTTGTACGAGGGGATTGAATATCGGAGTTTATTCCGCGGGATTTAGCCAATTACTTCTTGTGCTCCTATAGGGTAGCCGCTACCTCCATTATAGAGGTGGGTAGCTAAATTTTGTTTGTATATTTTTATTATAGTTTATGGGTAATTTATCTACCTCTAACACTCAGAGAGGCTGCTCTTAACTTTAGCTGTGCGGCTCTAACTGTTAGGGCTATATCCAGTGGCAACATTAGGGGTACAGGAACCCGAAAGGGAGGAAAACAGGATGGCGACAAGTTTCGAATACTGCAAAACCTTAGCAATGGAAGGCTCAATCCTACTCATACTAGGCGTAGTTCCATACGTCGGCTGGGTCTTAGGCATCGTAGGCATCTTTCTTTTAGTCCGAGCCATGAGAGAATTCGCCAGCTACTACCAAGACAACAGCATCTACCACAACGCTGTTGGCGGCATCAAATATTACATTGTTGCCTTAATCGCGTTAGGAGTTTCAGGCGCAGGATTCATCGTTGGCTTAGTCGTCACAGATATAGTCAGTCCATTGAGCGTAGGCAACGTTGTTGGAGTAACCGTTGGCGCCGTATTCCTTGTCGTCGCGTTCATATTTTACATACTTGCCGCTGCTCGACTAAGAAAAACCTTCAACGCGTTAGCACAGAAAACAGGGGAACACTCGTTTGCTACTGCAGGCATGCTGCTCTGGATAGGCTCCATCTTAACAATAATCGTGATAGGTTTACTGCTAATCTTCATCGCTTGGGTATTTGCAATAGTTGGGTTCTTCTCCATGAAGTCACCCATGCAGAAGCAATACAACTCGCAAACCTACGAATACACTCCATCACAACCTCAACCCACAACAACCTCAACAGAGACCTATTGCTCAAATTGCGGTGCCCCACTAAAGCCTCAGGACACTTACTGTTCTAGCTGCGGCAAAAAAGTGGAATAAAAACACTCATTTTCTTTCATTATCCTCGAAATAGAAAAGCTGGGTTTAAACATAAAAAATAGAGAAATATGTAATTTATCTTACCAATCGATATAAGAACCGCCAGTCCATTGGTTGCAGAGGCGACAGAGATGCAGCAACTAGACAAGAAAACGTCCTCCACGTTCAACATAGGCATCAACGCCCGCATGATTAAAGAAGTCCTCAAGGGTCCCATAGACGCAGAAGAAGTTGACCTCATAGAAATCAGTATAGGCGATTCAGGCGTCCTCAAAAAAGAAATCGACTACAAGCTCCTTGAAGAATTCCGCAGCTTAAGCAACAAATTCTCCATCCATGGCCCCTACACCAACGACGACTATTTCGGTAACACGGTAAACTGGGGTGTACTTAGCAAACGAAACTTTGAGGTTATGGAAAAAGTGTTCACCATCGCCGACTATTTAGATGCCCAATACATCGTGCTGCACGGCGACAGGGCAGATGGCGACTACCGTGAAGCCTTCCTAAATGTTATTGCCAATCTAAAACAACTTGCCAAGATGGCAGCCGACCACTCCCTAACTCTGCTACTGGAGAACCTGCACAAAGAAAAACGCGGAGACCGCATCGGAGTCCTACCCCACGAAATCCTGCAGGTACTCGAAACGGTGGATGAGGAGAATTTGAAGTTCTGCTTTGATGTTGGACACGGAAACCTATCCGCAAACCAATACAGATTTGAACTTACAGACTTCGTAGTCAAACTTGCACCCTATCTTTCCCATATGCATATCCACGACAACATGGGCATTCCTGAGGTTGTGGATGAGCGATTCGGCGACCAGCATCTCCCGGTAGGTATGGGAAAGATCGATTACAACAAAATCTTTAGCGCCATCCAGGGCTTGAACGTGAAGAATCTGGTTTTAGAGTTGCGCCCTCAAAACGACAAAGAAGCCGTCCTCAAAAGCATAGCTCTTCTGAATGATGCAAGAAACTAACCTGCAACAGATATCCTAAGAGGGTAGGTCGTATTGGCGTTTTTTTAGGTCAAACCATAGAGGGCAGGTTGGGGTTGGTTTTGGAAAAAGCTTCTTATTCCAAAGCCGCGTGTATCTTCGTGAGAGGGGAAACGTGGTTAACTTCTCATGGGATAAACGTGAAATTAGTCTTTTAGCGTTGGTTCTTGCCGTTTCCGCTTTAGTTAGGGTTCTGCTGTTTCCCCTACAAGGCTACCAAACCGACACGAATTGTTTTACTTCGTGGTTTAGCACGGCGACAACTTACGGCATACACGACTTCTACCAGAATGCTGGATTTGCCGATTACCCACCGTTTAACGTTTACATATTCTGGTTCTTCGGCTCATTGGCAAACGCCGCTAACCTCAGCATGGCAGCCATGGTTAAAGTCGTCCCCAACCTCTTCGACTTAGCCACGGGACTGCTCATTTACATGTTTGTCCGTCGGCAAGCCACCTTTAAAGTTGCCTTACTCTCCACCGCCCTCTACGTCTTTAACCCCGCAGTCATCTACAACGCTGCAGTCTGGGGGCAATATGACGCCGTCTACACCTTCTTCTTGGTGCTTTCGCTGTTTCTGGCGCTTAAAGACAAACCCGAAGCCGCTGCTATCACGTTCGCGTTAGGCATACTAGTAAAACCGCAGGGCATCGCGTTAGCGCCGCTGCTCATACTATTGATTTACATGAAGAGCAACGTAAAGCGGCTACTCACCTCTATTGCAGCATTTGCCTTGATGGTTCTGCTGGTGGCTGCGCCGTTTGAGTGGACTGGCGGGAACCCCATAACGTTCCTTAGCAACATCTATTTTGGCGCCTACGGCGGCTACGCCGTTACCTCGGCAAATGCGTTTAATCTATGGGGGCTGGTTGGTCTTTGGGCGTCAGATGCAGGTGGCTTATTCATCGTGGGTTGGGCACTGTTTGGAGTCGCCACAACATTCACGCTCTTTGTCCTGTATAAGCGGTTTGGATTTTCAGGCGATTACCTTGCGATTTTCGCGGCGTTTATGCTGTTGTTTAGCTTCTTTATGTTACCCACGCGAATTCATGAACGTTACATGTTCCCAGCAATAAGCATGCTCGCAATAATGTTCCCCTTACTAAAGAAAACCCGTCTACTGTACGGGGTTTTGACGGCAACCTTGTTTGTTAACGAAGCCTACGTGTTAAACGCGCTTGTCGCTGCTTACCCCGGATTTGCAGACCTAAGAGGAGACCCTGTAGTTTTGGCGGTGAGCGTTATCAATTTATTAATGCTCGTTTATGCTGTTTATCTGATGTGGAATGAACTTAAGGGGCAGGGATGGCTAAAAGCCCATCCAGCCAAAGAACCGATTGAAGTGGGGGGAACAACATGAAGCTTAACCTAAAACTCAAAATCACCAAACTCGACGTAATCACCGTAGTCATACTGTCAATTGTGTTCCTCTCGTTTGCAACATGGAATCTGGGACAGACCCAATCGCCCACGACCACCACGCAGATCACCGGTGGTCAAAGCTTCTACATAACCTTAGATGCCCCCGTGAATGTGAAGTCTGTGGATATCTTGCTCAAGCAAGGCGCCATGAACGTGACGATTTCCGCGGGGTCACCAAGCAACTGGCAGAGCGGAATTGTTAACGCGTGGCCGCAGTCAGATTCGGGGTTCTCGGAAGATTACTATAAGTGGCATGAAATAGCCATCGACGAAACCACCCAGTATCTCAAATTCAACTTTTCCCAGCCAGGGGGCTACAAAACTAACCTCGCCGAAATAGCCGTGATAGACCAAGGGAACCAATCGGTACCTATCCAATCCATCACTAACATCTCAGGCGACAACCCTGATCTCCAAAACCTTATTGATGAACAGAACTTGGTTGTGTACCCGGCGGATTATCGAGAAAACACCTACTTTGACGAGATCTATTTTGTCCGCACAGCTGAACAATACCTCAATAACCAGATGCCATATGAGTGGACTCATCCGCCGCTGGGCAAACTCCTTCAAGCGGCAGGCATCGCCATGTTTGGTTTTAGCCCCTTTGGATGGCGAATAATGGGCGTCGTTTTTGCCACCCTCATGATTGCCCTCATATATTTCCTTGGTAAAGAATTGGTAGGCACCTGGATAGGCGGATTCTCTGCGGCGTTTCTCTTAACGTTTGATTTCATGCATTTAACCATGGGACGCATGGGAACCGCTGACACCTACGTCGTATTCTTCAACTTAGCATCCCAGTTATGCTACTTCATTTACCTCAAAAACGTCATAAAAGACGGCTGGAAAACAAGCTTGCTGCCCTTGGCGTTGTCGTTTGTGTTTTTCGCCTTAGGCTTCTCCTCCAAATGGCTAGTACTCTACGGCTTTGCAGGGGAACTGCTGCTTTTGCTGGCGCTACGCTTAAACGATGTTCGAAAGACGGCAGGTAAATTCTCTGAGAAACTCTACGTCTTCGTCGACCGACCCTACCTACAAGTGTTAATTTTAATTCTGGTGGCGGTGGGAATCTACTTCCTAACTTACGTACCCGACATGCTCGCCGGACGCTCACTGCTCAATGTGGTGGAACTGCAGAGTTCAATGTACATCTATCACTCCACCCTCACCGCGACGCATCCTTTCTCTTCGCCGTGGTTCAGTTGGCCACTTCTCTTTGACCCCGCCAACGCGGCAGTTCATGTTCCTGTTTGGCTAGAATCTGCCAATAACTTAGCGCCTAACGGGTTTAATTCAAGCATAGTCTTAATGGGTAACCCAGCGGTGTGGTGGGTAGGTTTCGCCGCAATCGTCTCAATAACTCTACTTACCCTTCGGAAGTTTTTCCCCAAGGAATTTAACCTAAAAAGCTTCATCAACGACTTCAAAGCCTCTATCAAAAGTTTTAGCCTCAAAGACAACATGCCAGCGGTATTTTTGGTTGTGGTGTTCTTTTTCCAATGGGTCCCCTACATACTAATCTCGCGAGTCGTCTTCATCTACCACTTCTACATCAACGTCCCAATCATCATTTTAGCCTCAGCATTCATCATAAGCAGATACTGGAACAAAAACTACGTAAAACTCTTAGCAGCCATCTACTTTGCAGCCGTTGTTGCGGTATTTATTCTGTTTCTACCCGTCACCACAGGCGTTCCTACCTCCCCCTCAACTATTCAGAGCTTACACTGGTCAGGAACCTGGGTGTTCTAGATGACACAACCCAGCAAACCCACCGTTTCAGTTGTTTTACCTGCCTACAACGAAGTGGACTATTTGGAGCCAGCCGTCACCCAAATCAGCGAAGCCCTAAAACAAAGCAACTACACCTACGAAATCATCATTGCAGAAGACGGCAGCACCGATGGCACGGACAAAAAAGCCGAATCCCTCGCCCAAACTGTTCCCTGCGTACGCCACATTCACCGTGACCAGCGACAGGGCAGAGGCATAGCGCTAAATCATGCCTTCAAAAACGCGGAAGGCGAAGTTCTAGCATACATGGATTTGGATTTGGCCACGGACCTAAAATACCTAAAACCTCTCATTGACGCCATAACCGTAGAAGGCTACGACTTTGCCACTGGTTCACGTATGATGCCAGAAAGCAAAGCCGAACGCACAATGCGGCGAAGCATCAGCTCAAAAACTTACAATTTTCTTGTGCGGCACCTGTTAGGCTCTAAACTGCGTGACCACCAGTGTGGCTTCAAATCGTTTAGGCGAGAGCCACTGTTGGGGTTGTTGGATTCTGTGGGGGCGCGGCATTGGTTTTGGGATACGGAGCTTATGGTTCGCGCTCACGGTGCGGTTTTTAAGATTAAAGAAATTCCGGTGGAATGGAAGAGCGGTCGCGCGACAAAGGTTAGTTTGGCGAAGGATTCTTGGGATATGTTTTGGCAGATTATGGCACTATGGTGGAAGCTTAAAGTAAAAAAGAAGTAGAGTTTTTAGCGGTTGGCTAGTAGCACGAATGCTCGGGCAAGTAGTGAGAGACCGAAAATCAAAATTATGCCTGCCCAGAAAACGAACCATTCTGCGGGTTGAGCCAAATTGACTAGATAAGTGATGGTGAGGTAGCTTGTGCCCAGCCAGAAGACAGTGTTTTCAACAGTCTCCGCTCTACGCGATAGCGGCGAACGTAGGTAAATGCGCAACGCTAAGATTATGATTTCAAGGAACCCTACGCCTATACTGAATTGGAAGACCGCCGTGTAGAGGTCAACGTGGGCACCTGGGTTTAGGGGTGCAGGTAGCGAGATGCCAGTGTTGGGAACCTGCGTTAAGGTTAAGGTAGAAAAGAAGTTAACGATGTCATCCCAGAGCGTGCCAGCATGGAGGAAATATACTACTGCAAGTATGATGAAGAGGGAGCCTATGTATATGGCTGTGACAAGGTTCTCCTTTTTCTTCTCAGGCAAAGAATGCGTGTTAAGCTCATTTACCAATCGGTTTTTTCCCCGCCAAAATATGACTCGTTTGGAACATATACCTTTCCCTTTAGATGGCTAACTGCACATTTTAAATACTCAGAGCTGAATAAAAATAGATGCAGGTTGATTTGATGTCGTATTGTCCAAAATGCGGCAATAAAGTTGAAGAAAACATGGTTTTTTGCCCCCGCTGCGGCGCATCCCTCAAAGGCGCAGCACCACCCGTTCCTCCAGCACAACGCAGAGACGAGAAAGCTGAGAAAAACGAGAAACAAGAGAAAAACCAGAACAACGAGAAGGGCGAAAAAAACGAGAAAGGCGAACTTGGATTCGTGGGTTACCTTATCGGCGGCTTAATCCTCATCACCATCGGGTTATTCTCGATTCTTAGCCTCAGCAACATCTACACTTCAGGGGAAAGCTGGGCAGTCATGCTGCTAATCATAGGCGTCATCATCATTATCGGCGCAGTCTATGTTGCATTAGTTGCACGCCGACACTCTCCCCGCCCAAATTAGAGCAACCAACCCAGAAACGCCCGATAAAGACGATGCTCAAGCAGCGTCAAAGTAGTTCGGCGCCCAAAAATCCGAAAATAATTGTTCCCCGCAGCCTCCACCATGTCCCCTATGTCGTAGCGTGGAAACATACAAGACGAAATTACGAGTCGCCCCCACTCGCCCCGTTTGAGTTCATGCAGCATCTTGACGCCGTTTCCTGTGGCAACTTCAAAGAAGTAGGCGTCGTAGTTGGGGGTTATGTAGGGGTAATCGTCGATTTGCTGTGCAAACGCGCCTTCGGTGGCAGTGTACATTTCTATGATGGGTACATCGCCAAAGTAACGTTTTAGGACGGGGCCATATTTGAATTGGATTTTGCGCACGCTGGTACAGAAAAGCGCTTGGAGTTTCCAGAGGTCCGCTGGACGTTTGCCATGCACCCTTTTGACGTAGCGTGCAAACGAGAGAATAACAGGTGTTACGCCCATGGTGGCGGTGACATTTTCGTTGACGGCGGCTTGATAGGCGAGTTCGAAGCGTTTCTCCCAGTCTTTGCGTCCAATACCGCTTCCTAACGCGTCGATTTGTTCCTGTCGGGGCAGAAGGCTAACGCGGTCAAACATGGGGTTTAACCTTGCGTAGGTGCCGCTACTGTATCCGAAAGTGACTTCTTTGCCCTCACTGTTTAAGGTGCGCACTGCGGAAGGAAAGTTAAGGTTTAAGATGACACCTAAAAAGACGTTGTAGTTGTGCTTTTTGACGGCGAAATTGATGAGCGCCCGAGCCCCGCAGTCATAGATTTGTTTGAGGTGCGTTTTGGTTGCGGGTAACACTTTGCTACGGCCTGTGGAGCCTCGGGTCATAACCCAACATTCTGGCGGTTCAGAAAGAAACGTCTGATACCCACTTTCTCTGACCTGCGAGAGGTAGGGTGCGAGGGCGGGGTATAAGAGTATGGGAAAATTAGCCCGATAATCGGCTATAGTGCTGATTTGGTTGGCATGGTGGGCTACGCCGTAGTCGGTTGTGGCATATTTTTGTAGGAGGTCTTGGAGTACCTGTTCCTGAGCTTTTTCGGGGTCTTCTAAGCTATCGTACCACGGCTGAATAAACGGCCGCAGAATAGTGTTAATAGCCTCGTCGTCGGGTAACATCGTGCAACACATTTAGTTATGAACTGCTTATATGCTTCACCACAACTAGAAGTAACCACCAGCCTCAAAGGATGAATATTTATGGCAGAAATCGTGCAGGAAACCGCCCAAAAAATCCGCCTCCTCCAAGTACAAGGCGCACGCAACGTCGCCATAGCCGCAGTCAAAGCCATCCAAACCCAAGCCCAACAAACCAAAACAAAAACCAAAACCGCCTTCCTTGAGGAACTCAAAGAATCCCAAGCCATCTTTTTTGCCTCCCGCGAAACCGAACCACTTATGCGCAACGCCATCCGTTACCTCATAAAACAAGCCCAAACCGCAGCGACAGAAAAAATCGAAGACATCCGTGAAGCAGTGGTTTTCGCAGCAACCCAGTTCCTCTCAGATCTGGAGGCGTCAAGGGAGCTAACAGCCGAGGTGGGTTCTAAACGCATCCGCGATGGCGCGGTAGTCTTCACGCATTGCCATTCCTCCACGGTCACGCGCATGATTGCAAAGGCTAATGCAAAGGGCAAAAACTTTCGAGTCATCTGCACCGAAACCCGTCCTGCCCTTCAAGGACGAATAACCGCCAAAGAACTCGTCGGATACGGGATTGACACGACCTTTATTGTGGACTCGGCAGCACGCACCTTTATGGATGAAGCCGACCTCGTTGTGGTTGGCGCAGACGCCATCACCTCGGAAGGCAACGTGGTTAACAAGATTGGCACGGGCGGCTTAGCAGTAATTGCGCATGAATCCCGAATACCCTTCTATGTCGTTTCGGAGCTTCTCAAGTTTGACCCCGAAACATTAAGCGGTGAATGCGAAAAAATCGAGCAACGCAACCCCGCAGAAGTCTGGCCTGACGCCCCCCAAGGCTTAACGGTGCGTAACCCAGCCTTTGATGTGACGCCCAGCCGCTATATCCACGGCATCATATGTGAAGAAGGCATAATTCCTCCCCAGTCAGTACTTGAGGTAATGCGCAAAAAATATCCATGGCTATTCTAAAAGTGCAAAACAAAAAATGTCAAAGCCGAATAAGCCCAAACCTGAAATGGACCCAACCTTCTGCCTAAACTGGGTAGGTGATAGAAAAACCAAACACTGCCGCCACTGCGCAGTCGAGGGCACGCCTTGTTTTGCGCTTTGGGAAGCAGTAAAGCATCTTGCCGCCCGCCGCTTTGTCCTCATTAACCAAAAGCTTGGTCGAGCAAATGGGCATCGCTACCAACTTGAGCCGCCGAAACGCAACCCGATGCTGTGTTACTTGCAAACGCTTCAGGATAAGCAGGCTCATTTTGGGTTGCCCATTGAGGATTTCCTCTACGTGACCAAAACGGGGTTAGGCGGGATGTATCAGACGCCTTCGCGGACCAAGCAGCAGCCGTTTGTTGGGCTGATTTTGGAGCAAATCACCAAAGACCCAGAGATTACATTCGGTGCAGAACTAATAGAAGCGTTACGGGCAATCCCGCGAAAAGACAGATAACGCTTAAGCAGAATTGTCGGATTCAAGCGGAGGCGAGGTTGATTTTTCGGGAAGTTCGCAGCTATTGGTACTGATGGGTTCACTCGGGGGTTCGATTTTGACTGTTCGACCCACCAAAAATGGAATCAACAAAGACATAATCAATGTCGCCAAAATCACCAGCGAGAAGCCTATCTCGCCAATGGCGCCTTCACTAAAAGCAACCGTCGCAACAACAATGCCTATGGCGCCGCGACCACCCAATATTCCAGCTAACTGCTTTGGCGCCACATCCAACACGGAATGTAATCGTTCGATTCGGCGTGAAGCATGGTAAGTCAAGGTAACACCTACACCTAGACCCAGCGCGATTAGCACTGCTAACCCTATGTAGTAGGGGTAATCGATGCTGCCCAGAACCACTTCAACGCCTGCGAACCCAAAGAACAGAGGAATAAAGAAGATGTTATTCATGGTTGAAAGCGTCTTGGAAATGTGTTTATAGGATTTTTCGCCGATTAAACCTTCATGAACAATTAGACCTGCAAAGAAAGCGCCCAGAATAAAACTCAGCCCCATGCTTTCAAACATAGCTGAAACCAGCAAAGCGACAATAATTAGGAAAGCGAATGCGAAGTCATCACGTTTGAAGAATCGGGAGGATCTAAGGAGGATTCTTCGGAATGCTTCGGCTTTGAGGTTTAGGATGCGGTCTACGGTGAAGTAGACGATTGCGAAGATGAGTATCTCCAAAATCACGGTAAGAGTGCTTTCGAGAGGTTTCAAAATCCCTGCAAGTATGACGAAGGCTAAAACATCGGACATGGTTACGGATGCAAGTATGATTTGCCCCGTGGTAGTTTTAAGCAGCTTGTATTGGCAGATTAGAACTGAAACTATAGACAAAGAGGGCACTGCGATAGAGAGAGCAAGGATAAAGTTCTCTGAAGGACTAAAGGGGAAGAATAGCAGCGAAGCTAGAACCATCAAGCCAAGCGGCACCAAGAAACTGGTAACTGAAAACAATGACGAAAACCGCATAGTACCCAGCATATTGTTGGTTCGCATTTCGAAGCCTATGTGGAAAATGATGAAGAACAAAGCGATGTAGGTGATTGCTTGCAAAGGATCGCTTGGGCCAACTAAACACAGGAGGGAGGGTCCAATTATGATGCCACTTAAAAGTTCGCCGACAACAGAGGGGAAACGAAGCCGTTGAAAGATTTCTCCGATGAGAAGCGCGGCCGCCAACACAATCAAGACGTCGGTTATAATACTAAACAGCGCCATCTTGAGATTCCTCCGTGTCTTCTGGTTATACTAATTTGCGTTTGACGAAACCCTGGACCCGAAGGAGATCTATGAAGCCCACTGTAGCTTCGTCAAAAGAACAAAGCAAAGGTAATAGATAAAGGGGTAGGTTAACCCAACAGGGTTAAGCCCGCCATTTTTGGAGTGCCACCGAGAGTTCGCTGTGGGTTTGCGCGTATTCCTCAAGCGATAGACCCTTCAGGGTTGCGTCGACTGCTTGCCGCATCGCTTTTGCGCCAGCTGCGGTGCCGTTAGGGTGACCATGAATGCCGCCGCCTGCCTGCAGCACCACATCATTGCCGAATATGTCCAGCAAAGCGGGCACCAGACGAGGATACAGGCCGCCGCTGGCAACGGGCAACACCGACTTCAAAATGCCCAATTCAGACTTGCAAGCATTGATGTTGTCGACTACTTCAGGTTTAGTTTCAGACATCTTACCCA
Source organism: Candidatus Bathyarchaeota archaeon (assembly GCA_026014745.1). Taxonomy (NCBI): domain Archaea; kingdom Thermoproteati; phylum Candidatus Bathyarchaeota; species Candidatus Bathyarchaeota archaeon. The sequence continues at coordinate 692,576 of JAOZHS010000002.1, forward strand.
CCACGGTACCCACATGGAGTTGGTCAACGCCTAATATGCGGGCGACGGTGGCAATGGGTTTCATCGCAATGCCGTGCACTTGGCTCTTAGTGAATGCGGCGTGACCTGCGCGGTGTGCGTGGAAAACAAGTTTGAAGTTTTGGTCACGCAGGGTTTGAAGGGCGGACCAACCGCAGGTTAAAATATCAATCATAATGTATTCGCCGCCGTGATCAAGCACGCTTTGGGCACGTTTAAGCATCACTTCGGTTTCGGCAGTGACGTTTATCATGTAAACTTTACGTTCACCCGTCTCAGACTGAGCCTTATCCCTTGCTTCCAAGGTCTGCACAAGCCGCTCGTCGAAGGGGTTGAAACGTTGGCTACTGAGGTTCTCGTCGTCTTTTACTACGTCGCAGCCGCCACGCCAAGCCTCATAGGCAACTTGGGCGTGGTCACGGGTGTTTAGACCCAATTTAGGTTTAATGATAGTGCCAACAAGGGGACGCTTAGGCACAACAAGAAGACTGCGGATGCCAGCTATTCCAAAGGCGGGTCCTTTAAAGCTGTCAAGGAGGGCTTTGGGGAATTCGATGTCGAGTAAGCGGAGGTTTTTGAGTGCTTTGAGTCCAAAGACGTTGCCTGCGACGCTGCTTAGGATGTTGGGCATGTTGGAGGCTTCGAAGAGCTCGATGGGGTAAGCGATTTTGATGGTGTTGCCCTGCATGCTGAACACGTGGGCGGCTAAGGCTTTAACGTAGGGTTTCTCGGTGGTGAGCTCGGTCCAGGTGCCCACGGAGCTTTCCGCCGCGACCCCGCCTGCCGCTTCCTCTAAGCTTATGCCTTCAGGTTCAACCAGAAAAGTGCAAATCAAATCAGTTTCTTTAGGGCGATAAGTTAAATCGATAAAGTCTAGGTACTTCAAAGCAAGACATCTCGCAGTGATGTTTGACTGGGTTTTCCTTAAAATCTTTAACTATTTCCAAACCCATCACTTACGGTGGGTATCTCTTTGGAGTTTATAGTTGAACTCTTAAACATCACTACAGGCGGAAACCGAATTGCGGTGCTGGGTGAACACAGCGCCAACCTGCTGGGCGTGCATAGTTCAGACAGAATAAAAATCCGATATGGCAACAAAGAAATGATAGCCATCACTAACATCGCGGAGCATTTCCCCGAAAACCGCATTGGACTCTTCGAGGAAACCGAAGCAGCCCTCCAAGTAAAAGACGACGAAGTAGTCGACGTACAGTTAGCGTCGTTGCCTGAGTCACTCTTTAACATCCGAGCTAAACTCCATGGCCAACGTCTCCGCGAACAGGACATAGACGCCATTGTCAAAGACGTTGTTGAGCGGCATCTTAGCACGGTAGAAATCGCGGCTTTTCTCACCGCATTAAGCATTCATGGAATTAGTTCAAGCGAAAATGAAGCCCTCTCACGCGCCATGATTTCCACGGGTAAATCGCTTGATTTCGGCGCAGGCCCCATTCTGGATAAGCACAGCGTCGGCGGAATCCCGGGCGATAAAACCAGCATGCTAGTTGTGCCCATCGTCGCGGCGGCAGGCTTCACTATCCCCAAAACTTCGTCGCGAGCCATCACGTCTCCTGCTGGAACCGCTGACCGTGTTGAAACGCTTTGCCCCGTTAACCTCTCGATTGAAGAAATCAAGAAGGTCGTGAAGAAGACTAATGGGTGTTTGGTGTGGGGCGGCTCCTTAGAGTTGGCGCCCGCTGATGACCTCTTCATCCAAGTCGAGTACCCACTCGGCATTGACCCGATGTTGTTGCCTTCTATTTTAAGCAAAAAGAAAGCCATCGGAGCAACTCACGTCGTCATCGATATCCCCACGGGCATGGGCGCAAAAATCAAAACCCGCACCGAAGCCTACACCTTAGCCTCAGACTTCGTGGATTTAGGCAAACGCTTAGGGTTAACCATACAGTGTGCATTGACTTTTGGTGACCAACCGTTAGGTTGTGGTATGGGTCCTGTTTTGGAGGCACAAGAAGCCTTAGCCACCCTTGGCGGCGGTGGACCCCCCGATTTGAGGGAAAAAGCAGTGAGTTTAGCTGGGATGCTGTTTGAACTGGTCGGCGTGGAAAATGGACGCGGCATGGCAGAGGACATGATTGACAGCGGAAAAGCAGAACGAAAGATGCGTGAAATCATTGAGGCACAGGGTGGTGACCCAACGGTTAAAGCTGACGATTTGCCCATAGGTGCCTACAAGGCGGCGGTGCATTCGGACCGTGCGGGGAAGGTTCTGTGGCTTAGCACGGATGATTTGGTGCGGGTTGCCCGTGAAGCAGGTACACCCAAAGAGAAAGGTGCAGGCGTCCGTTTGCATGTTAAATTGGGTGATACGGTGCATAAGGATGGGGTGTTGTTTGAGATTTATGCGGATCGCAGCAGCAAGCTGTCCTCGGCGTTAGAACTCGCCAAACAGCTTTCGCCCATTGTGCTGAGCAAGAAGCCTGAAGAGAAAATGGTGCTTGACCAGTTTCCCGAGAGAACCACGCATGAGAAAGCCTTCATAATTGACCGATAAGACGTTTATCCTCGGGTTATGGCGCCGCCGATTAAGCCGCCGACTGCAGATATGATGCCTGTGAAGAGCGCGAGCAATATGGCCATCAATCCGACTGCTAATCCTGCTAAACCGCCGAAGAGTGCGCCTTCCAGCCCAGAGGTTAAGCCGCCAAATATGGTTAAGCCGATGAAGCCCACGATTGCAATTAGGATGCCGCCGAATATGCCGGCTAAGAAACCAGCAAGTAAGCCTCTGCTGACACCTCGAGCTACAAGCCCCGCCACGATTCCGCCGATAAAAGCTCCTAGCAGTTGACCTAACCCCGGTAAAAGAAAAGCCAAAACTATCGTTACCAAGAACCCGATGAATGCACCTAACCAGACACTGCCCAAAAAAGTCCCTCCTACACGTTTCTAATTAGCAGAAATGAGGGTGGTTAGATAATGGTTTGTTGGTGTATGGATGAAGCAACAGGATTTTTTTATCGGGTGACTAAGCCGCCTACGAATCCGCCGATAGCTGAAAGAATCGTCACCAGCACAAGCACCAGTATGCCCAGCACTATGCCTGCTAAGCCGCCGAATATGAAACCCAACACGCCGTAGCGTACCGTTTCAACGACAATAACATGTAGAAAGCTTAGGATGCCTAGGATTATGGCGCTGGCAATTCCTGAAAGACCGCCCGCGATGGAGCCTGCAATCATGCCTCGGGCGATTAATCCAGCAACAAACCCGCCGATGAGGGCGCCCAAAAGAAAGCCTAAACCGGGATAGATTATGCTAAGGACAACTGTTACAATGAAGCCTACCAGAGTGCCAAGTCCAATGCTACCCAAGACTACACCGTAAGGGGCATACAAAAAAGAAAATAAAAAGGTTATTCTACCGTGCGCGGGTATTGCGAACTTTAGGTTCCAGCAATGTCCAGAGCCAATCGGTGAATTCTTGGAGGTTCTTGGTTTGTATAAAGATTTCTCCGGGACCCGTGATTTGGGTAACGAGACCTTCGCCGCCGAGCAGGGTTTCTTTTAAGCCTCCGAATTTGGTGACTCTGTAACTGCAGGATTCGCTAAAGCCCACGAGGTGGAAGTTGTCGACGGTCAGGGTTTCTCCGGCTTGGAGGGTGTGGGTGTCGATGGCTCCGAAGGTGTTGATGAACATTTGACCGTTACCTGTGGCTTTTATCATGAAGAGACCTTGTCCGAAGAGTCCTTTGGTGAAGCCTTCCCATTTAACGTCAAGGTCGATGCCTTGCGTGGAGGCGATGTAGGCGGATTTTTGGATGACGTATCCGCGTCCGGGTGTTAAGGAGAGCTGTTGGATGTCTCCGACGGGTGCCGCAACGAACCCTGCTTGCCCTGCACCGTTGGTGGCAGTGTAATCGTTAACCCAAAATGATTGACCGCCGATGATGCTTAGCCCTAGGCTGCCCCAGAGGCTTTTTTCACGTTTACGAGTATGTACTTCGATGTTGGGGGTCATGTAGGTCATGGAGCCTGATTCTGCGGTCAGGGTTTCGCCTTGGTCTAAGTCGGCGACTAAAAGAGCGTATGAAGGTTTGTACTTTACTTCAAATTTCATGCAACTATCACCTTACAAAAGGAATTTGTTCTGTGCTAGGTTGGTGTGGGTTGTATAAATGCTTAATGAAAAGAGTATGAAGAGCCAGTGGGTTTGGTTGAGGTTTTTTGGCGAATTTTACCCTGAATATGCGCTACTTATAAAAAGCTCCAAAACAACCCAGAATGTAGGTTTAAAAGTCAGGCTTCATAGGGAACGAAATGCAGACGCCAGTCCATGTTATCCTAAAGAAAACATTCAGCATCGCCTTAATCTTCAACTCGCTAATTACCATAGCCACAGTTGCAGGCATCATATACGGCTACTACCTATCCTACCCTTACTGGGAACCCTACGCGCCATTCTTAATTAACGGCAATATCTTCTGGTTGGCGTTAGCCGCGGGCTTCATCAACATCTTCCCCGGCGCCAGCATTGGACGCGCACTCCACACAGGACGCTTCCTATTCCACCACTACGTCTACGGCTTCTTCGTGCTGCTCTCAACATCGGCGTTTGTTATGGTATTCACGCCAATCCCGTTGCCCAGCCTATTCTTTGTAGACTCCAACAGCATAGCCGTAAACGCTGGGCGCGTATTTTTCCTAGCAGGATTAGCGCTGCTGCTTGATGATTTACCTGATGTTTCAAAACGGATGGAACGAGGGCTAAACTGGCTAAAAAGACAAGCTTATGAAGGCAGAAAAATCCTTCATATCTTTCAATTCGTTACAGGTGTTTCGTCACTGTACTGTTGTCTCTCCATCTTGTTGCACACACTCACAACTTGGGAACGGGCGCTACCAAACGTATTCGTCATCGGCAGCCTCTTTGTAACTAGCATAACCTCGTTCGCCTGTTTCAGGCGCAAAGCTTGGCTAAACATCACCCCACCTGAACCTAAACCGCTCAGCGCTTTTGCTTCACAACCTCTTTAGCTAAGGCCTCAAGTTCTTGGCGAGAAAGTTGCCGCGGACTTAAATGCGTCGAGATGTGACGTGATAGTTGAGGAAGCATAACAATTGGCACGGCGGGATTGTATAAGTGCAGCATAGCATGTTTGTTTGTGAAAACCACGACGCCTTCAACCCAGACGCCTAAACCGTGCAGGTCCGGTGAGCTGTCAATTATGTGGCGGATTTTTGCGGCGTTACGTCTCACTTGCTGGCTGGGCGAAGAGGGAATCTGTTTGCCGCTGCGTTGCCAAGAGTCTCTGTTGCAGGTGATGTTGCCGCTCCAGTTTTTGGTCTCCAAGACAAACACTCCCGTGGGACCTAAAACGACGTGGTCAATGTCGCCGCCGCCTCCCTGCAAATACAAGTCGTTTATAAGATAGTAGTCGTCGTTTAGGCTGCGTGTTAGATGGTCTGCGACGTTTCTTTCCCCCTGCAAGCCGCCACTGTAGATGTGGTATCTGCGCAGGTAATAGTATGAGGTTACCAGCGGAGCCAGCAAGAAAACAAAACCCGCTATCTCCAAAAGCCCAACGTGTAAAGATGTTACGATGCGATAAATCAGAAGAGCAAAAACTGCTAATAAGATGAGGAGGCTGAGCGCTGCTTTGGCGAAGTTTTTTCGGACTTGGTTTTTTAGGTAGCTGTTGGAGGCTTTTATTTTTCGCATTAGTTCATAGTGCTTGTTTAAGCTATATTATGGTATGGTGCGCTAAGTCGCTGCTTCTAAGTAAAAGAAATGTTTTCCGTAAGGGAGGATTTGAAAAAAAAATTATCCCTGTGTATACTTCAGATAAGGGAGGGAGGTCTCAGGAAGAGACCATACAGGGTTATTTCTTGTTCATGAGGTATTCATGCATGGCTTTGGCTGCACGTTTACCTGCACCCATGGCGCTAATGACAGTGGCTGCTCCTGTGGCTACGTCGCCGCCTGCATAGACACCCTCTAAGCTGGTTTTACCGTTCTCGTCCACGGTGATGGTGCCGTGTCGGGGGTCGCTTTGTAAGCCGTCGGTGGTACCTTGGATGATGGGGTTGGGGGTTTGTCCAATAGCGATGATGACGGTGTCGACGTCCATGGTGAATTCTGAGCCTGGGACGGCTTTGACGCCTCTTCGTCCTTTTGCGTCAGGTTCGGTGAGTGCCATAGCAATGCATTTCATGGCTTTCACCCAGCCTTTGCTGTCGCCGTAGAATTCAACTGGGGCTGAAAGGAATTTGCATTGTAAGCCTTCTTCTTCAGCGTTCTCGATTTCTTCGTGACGTGCAGGGAGTTCTTCGCGTCCGCGGCGGTAGAGCAGGATGACTTCAGCGCCTAAACGCATGCTACACCGTGCGCAGTCCATAGCGACGTTGCCGCCGCCGATGACCACAACGTGTTTGCCGATGCGGATGGGGGTGTCATATTCGGGGAACTGGAATGCCTTCATTAGGTTAACGCGGATAAGGAACTCGTTGGCGCTGTAGATGCCGCCGAGGTTCTCGCCGGGGGAACCAGTAAATGTTGGTAGACCTGCGCCGCTGCCGATGAAGACTGCATCGTAGCCGCCTTGTTTCATTAGTTCAGGTATGGTGTGGATTCTGCCAATGAGGTTGCCGACGCGAAGGTCGACGCCGAGTTTCTGGACGTATTCAACTTCGTTCTGCACAATCGCTTTCGGGAGCCGGAATTCGGGGATACCATAAGATAACACTCCGCCGCCAACGTGAAGGGCTTCAAACATCGTGACTGAGTGTCCAAGTTTAACGAGGTCAGCTGCAACGGTTAAGCCTGCGGGTCCCGCGCCTATGACAGCCACTTTTTTGCCTGTCGGAGGCGCTTTAGGCGGTAGCGTTGCGCCGTTGTCGCGTTCCCAATCCGCCAAGAACCGCTCGAGGCGTCCGATGCTGACCGGGTCACCCATTCTGCCAATGACACATTTCGCTTGGCACTGCACTTCTTGAGGACAGACACGTCCACAGACTGCGGGTAGGGCGTTTTTGGATTTGATGATTTGGATGCCTTCAGCGTATTTCTTTTCTTTGATGGCTTTGATGAATTGGGGTATGGGGACTTCTACGGGGCAGCCGCTTCGGCACATGGGATTGGGGCATTGTAGGCAGCGGGTGGCTTCTTCTTGGGCTTCCGCTTCCGTGTAGCCTAGGGCGACTTCGCTGAAGTTTTTAGCGCGAACTGTGGGTTCTTGCTTTGCCATTTCCACTGCTTTTCGGTTTAGTTTGGGTTTAGGCTTTGTTTCTGCCACACTTACATCCTCCATGCATATGATGAACTTCTGCTAACACGCTGCTTAGCCGCTCCTCGGGAAGCATCGTGCGTTGACGCAGAATCAACTCGTCAAAATCAACTTGGTGACCATCAAACTCGGGACCATCCACACAGCCAAAGAGCATCTTGCCGCCGACCGTGACGCGGCAGACACCGCACATGCCCATGCCATCAATCATGATGGGTGTGGTGGTTACGATGGTGGGGATACCAAAAGGCTTAGTGATTGCACTAACATCCTTCATCAAGATAACGGGTCCCATAACGACACAACGGTCAAACTTTTCCTTAGCCAGCAGTTCCTTTAGAAAATCAAGTCCCTTGTAGCCTGCGGAACCGTCGTCGGTGGATATTATGACTTCGTCGCTGTACTTTTTCGCCTCGTCTTCCAGCATGATGAAGGCTTGGGTTCGAGCGCCCAAAACTGTGGTGACGTGGTTGCCGGCTTCTTTCATGGCTTTTGACTGTAACAGCAGGGGCGCAATCATGACGCTGCCGCCGACGCAGAGCACACGTCCATACTTTTTGATTTCAGATGGATTGCCCAGCGGTCCAGTGACGTTGTCGATTTCTTGGCCTTGTTCAAGTTGGCCGAGGTCTTTTGTGGTTTTGCCGACTTCATGGAAAGCAAATGACACCGTGCCTTTCTCGGGGTTGTATCCGCAGATGGTTAGGGGTACGCGTTCGCCTGTTTTTCGATGGATAACGATGAGGAATTGTCCCGGATGAGATTTAGCTGCGATTTCGGGGGCATCCACTTCGAAGAGCTTAATTTTGGGGACCAACTCGGTTTTGTTAACTATTTTGTACGTTACTCTTTCGCCTCCACATTTACTGTACATTTTGCAGGGGGTAAAGCTGAGATTTTCTGGTAGAACCCGTCAAGTTTAGCGTTGAAGTCGCCTTCGCATCGGGGGGACTCCTCAAACAGTTGGAACCGCTCAAGCAGCCCCTTCTTTTTGAGGACATCAAGGATTACGCCTAAGTTGCGTTCTGCAGTGTCGCGGCCTTCCGTTAGCTTGCAGTCCTTAGAGGAGCAAACCACCGCCACTACGCCGTCAAATCCGCATTCCAACGCGTTCACGACATGCACGGGATCGAGGGATTTGAAGCAGGGAACCTCAAGGGATAACACGTTTTTGCCTTCAAAGGATTTGTTGGGGTTGTCTAACGCTGAGAACTCGGACCATTGGCACACAAAAGCCAAAACCGCGGGGCCTTTGCCGTTGGCTTTGAGTTGCATCGCAGAGTTCTGGTAACGTTTGAGTACATTTTCAAATTCAAAACCTTTCACTTGGATTGCGTGGTGGGGGCAAACCAGTTGGCATGCGCCGCAGCCTACACATTTCTCTTTGAAGACTTTGGGGGTTGCGAAGGATTCGAATTCTAATGCGCCGTAGGGACAGATGAATATGCATTTGTCGCAGCCGACGCATTCGAGCACGTCGTAGAGGGCTTTGCGGCTGAATTTGACTACGCGTACGGCGTCTGCGTCGTAGCCTAACTGTTCGAGCACATTACGAGCTAAAACTAGTCTGCGTGTGTTGATTTTTGTGCCTTCTTTGTAGCGGCAAAACGGATCTTCGCATTGGACGGAGACGATGTTTTTGATGCCTAAGCTGAGGGCTTCAAAGATGAAGTCAGTTGGAACACGTCCGGCGCAGGGTAGTCGTAGGGCGATGTAGTTGCCGACTTTTAGGCCTTGTTCTTTGAGGATGTCGCTGACTTCGCCATTGTTGGGGGAGTTGCCGCGGCACATTAGCACAAGCGTCTGGACGTCTTTGGCTTTTTCTTGGGCTTTTTTGAGGTAATCGGTCAAGTTGTCGTAGGTGTAGTATTGCATTTTTATGGCTGAAGCCGGACAAGCACTGTAGCAGATACCGCAGACCTGACAATCCTGGTTGTTGATTTCTACTTTTCCGTCTGCGTCAGCTTTTATGGCTTCGTAGGGGCAGATGGATTTGCAGATATAACATCGGCTGCATAGGTCTTGGTTGATTTCTACTGCAGCGACACATTTTTCGCTCATTCGTAAACCTCTTGGTGTATGTGCAGTTAACCTAAATTTGCTTAAGCGTACTAGCTAAGCTAATTGAAAGCATGAGAAGAGATTTAGAATGATATAATCCTTACCCTTGGCTTTTAGCAATATTTAGATGGTTAACGTTAATAATTCGACGTTGTTTTAGTGGCGAAGCAGATTAGCGTATACGCTTTTTGTGTGCCGTCAAAAAAATTGACAAACAAACAAAAGCCAAACGCCTATTTTCTGTAGTAGGGTCGCCGAATGTAACCGTATGCTTCCAGCGCCGCAGTGATACCCTGCCCAACCGCTGTTCCCACCTGCTTCACAGGGTGGCTTGTAACGTCGCCAGCTGCGAAAACGCCAGGCAAATTGGTCTGTTGGCGCAAGTCGATTTTGATGTAGCCATGTTCATCGGTTGCTACTCCCGCTGCCGCGGCGACTTTGCTGTTGGGGGCTTCGCCGACCTGCACAAACACCGCGTTGGTCTCAAGCTCACTGGTTTGTTGAGTCTTATTGTCAAGTAGGGTTACGGCTTTGACTACTTTTTCACCTTTGATTTCTTGGATTTCGGTATTCCACAGTACCTTTACATTGGGTTTACTGAGTAGGTCTTTGACGAGGGATTCTTCAGCCCGGAAAGCCTCACGCCGATGAACAACGGTGACTTGTGCAGCTAACCCCGAAAGATACAAAGAAGTGATACATGCAGAGTTTCCGCCGCCCACCACCACGACATGTTTGCCTTTAAAGAAGGGACCATCGCAGACGCCACAATAGCTGACGCCTCTACCGCGGAACTCTTTTTCGCCTTTGGCGCCGAGTTCTCTGTAATGGGAACCTTGGGCAATTATGACGGCTTTTGTTTGGTAAGCCGCTGTTGTGGTGGTTACGGTTTTGACTTCTCCTTGAAAATCCATGCTGGTTACGGCTTCGAGTTCATGGAAGACGGCTCCGAGTTTTTTTGCATGCGTCACCATCTTCTCGGAAAGGTCATATCCGCTTATCTCGGGGAACCCCGGGTAGTTTTCCACTTTAGGTGAGTCAGAAATGGCGCCTCCAGGAAGTTTCTCTTCAAGGATGAGCGCTTTTAGTCCGCTTCGGACAGCGTAAATGCCGGCTGCGCAGCCTGCCGCGCCACCGCCAATGATAATGACATCCCAAGTATCCATAACAAATCACTTTATGTTTCAATTATGGGAAAGAGCAATTTATGAAGTGTTCGGAAAAACTGCCAAGATAGGGCAAACTTCAAAAAGTGACGGCTAAGCTGCCCTTGACCCTACTGATAGAGGCACCTACCCACTCAATTAAACTAAATAAACTAAGTTTAGGCGGCTTTTTCTGTCTTGGGGGAAGTTTCAGCAGTCATCGCTTTAAGAAAAGCCTTAAGCGCCTCATGCGACCCAAAAACCAGCAGTCGACCATCATCTTGGGATTTAACTTGGACGCCGTTTTCTTTTGCCAGCCGATGCACTTGCTCCTCAGATAACCCCTCCATGGGTTGGATGCGTACCCATTTCTGGTCCCGAGGCACACCAGTCACAAACTGTTCAGGTCGGTAGTTTTCTTCGCCGGCTTCAACATTGGCTTCTTCTAGCCGCTTGAGCCACTGGTCTACTTCTTTTGGTTCTAAGACCACTTGGGCTTCGGTTACGAGGTAAGCTTCGAGGTTAGCGGTGTATTCTTCGGCTTTCATGATGCTGTCGCCGTGGCAACCCTCTGCAAGGATAATTTGTATAAGGGATTTGGCGGCGCGTAAATCCTCCAATATGTTGGGGGGGATTTTGACGTTTTTCTTTCTAAGAGTTAGCATCATGTCTTCGAGGAGTTTCCATGTTGCCATGTTGTGACCCATAATTAGCTTCCTCACAATGCTTAAGCAGTCTTGGCTATTAAGGGTATATTAGAAAAACTGAAATTAAGGCATTTATTCTTTTGATTGCTCAAGCGTTTTTGCTAGGCGGTTGGTTTGGGTGTTTTTGGGTTCTAAGAGTTCTTTGACGAGGTTGTATTGGCGTTGGTAGATGTGGCAGTTTTTGGAGTGGAAAATTAGTTTACCCGTTTTCAACGAGAGATTGCCTCGTTCGTTTATTTCGTTGACAAAGGCTTCATTGAACAGTTGCAGTCCAGCGATGTTGGCGGGTAAGCCTCCAAAAGCGTCCCAACTGCGGAAGTAACAAGTAAGATGCATTTGACCATCGAGAATTTCAGTGTCGATAAGACTTAAGCAGGGAGGTTCGCTTTTGTTGCCCTTAGCATCGAATTTTTTGATATCTTCAGGGCGACGGATAACCATAGTGACTTGACGGTCTCTTTGTTCTTCCACGTACCGTTTGATGGCTTCTTCGATTTGGTTTAAGGGCTTGTTTATTCGGCTGCCATAAGTGTAAACTTCGGTTTCCGCGCATTCACCGCTCCACAAGTATTCAAGCGCGTAACCCTGAACATATTTGAAGTCACAAGGAGCCTTATCGCTGACCAAGGGTCTGTTCTCGGGGTGAGTGATTTCGATGGTGAGGTTGAGTTTTTTGGTTTCTGTTTCTTCAGAGCCAAAGCCAACGGGGAAAACGTCTCCTTCCCGCCATATGGTGCTCAAGGTCTTGAACCATGCGTCTGGGCAGTCGAATGCGGTGATTTTTTGGTGCTTCATGCTGTTCGCTCAAGTGATAGTTGGGGTGTATTAAGAACTTAATTGTTTTGGATGTTAAGGGTTGCCAAAGTAACAGCCGACTTTACCAAAAATCAATAGAGCTTCAAGCGACAAATAACCAATTATCTGATTTAAAAATTAAAAGGGAAAAGAAAGGTTTGGGGTTTAGTAGGGCATTCCGCCCATACCGCCCATGCCAGGCATGCCGCCCATACCACCCATTCCTCCTGGGGGCATTGGGGGTGCTTTTCCGCCTTTGATGCTGATTAAGTCGTCGATTTTGAGAATCATGTTGGTGGCTTCGGTGGCGGATTTGATGACTTGCTGTTTGACGCGGAGCGGTTCGATAATCATTTTGCTGCACATGTCAACGATTTTGCCTGTGGTTACGTCGATGCCGAAAGTTTTGCTGTCTGCTTTCTCATGTTCAGCGCGGAGGGCAACCATGATGTCGATGGGGTCTAAGCCTGCGTTTTCGGCGAGGGTAAGTGGGATTTCTTCAACTGCTGATGCGAAGGCTTCCACTGCTAGTTGTTCGCGTCCGCCGACTTTAACTGCAAATGCGCGGAGATTCTTTGAGAGTTCTGCTTCGGGTGCTCCGCCGCCTGCAACGATTTTGCCGTCCTCAATTGCGTTACGAACAACACAGAGGCCATCATGGAGGCTGCGTTCAGCTTCATCGATGACGTGGTTGGATGCGCCGCGGATGACGATGGTTACGGCTTTGGGGTTTTGGCAGTCGCGGATGTAGATTAGTTTGTCATCGCCGATTTTGACTTCTTCGACACGTTTAGCTTTGCCTAATGTGTCGGGGGCGAGGTCTTTGACGCTTGCTGCGATGGCGGCGCCAGTGGCACGGGATAGTTTTTCCATGTCGCTTGTGCTGACGCTTTTCACTGCTAAGACGCCGGCTTTTCCGAGGAAGTGGAGGGCCATATCGTCGATGCCTTTTTCGCAGAAAATCACGTTTGCGCCTGACTTGGTGATTGCAGACACCATGTCTTTTATCATGCGTTCCTCTTCGTCGAGGAAGAGTTTCATTTGGTCAGGGCTTTCAATGTTGATTTTTGCATCAAACTCGGTTTTCTCGATTTCGATTTTAGCGTTAAGAAGCGCGATTTTTGCGTTGTCAATAATTTTTGGCATGCCAGAGCTGGCGACTTCTTTGTCAAGAACCATGCCTTTGACAAGTTCGGTTTCGTCGAGGCTTTTGCCGTGTTTCTTGACGATTTTAATTAGGTCAATGTCAGCTACGTTTTTGCCTTCAACTTGCTCGGTTACTTGTTTAACTGAGTCAACGATGATTTTTGCAAAGTGATCCTCTGCGACGTTGATGCTTTTGCTCGATATTGAGGTAATGGCGACTTCGAGCAGGGCTTTTTCGTCGTTTATGGTTATGGGGATGGCGATTTGGTCGAGGATTTTTTGTGCTTCTTCGCTGGCTTTTTTGTATCCTTCAATAATTACGGTTGGGTGAATGTTTTTGTCAAGTAAGCCTTCGGCTTTTGCTAGTAATTCACCTGATAAGATGACGGCGGTTGTGGTTCCGTCGCCTACTTCGTTATCTTGGGCTTTTGCTACTTCAACAAGCATTTTTGCTGCGGGGTGTTGAACGTCAAGTTCCTTCATGATGGTTGCGCCATCGTTGGTGATGGCGACGTCGCCCATGCCGCTGACAAGCATCTTGTCCATGCCGCAGGGACCAAGTGTTGATTTGACTGATTCAGCGACGATTTTTGCAGCCATAATGTTGTTTTTTAGTGCTTCGCGGCCAGTAGATCGACCGGTACCTTCTTTTAATACGAGAACTGGGATGTTTCCTCCACCTTGAGTAGACATTGTGTACTTTCACCAAAGTTTATGTTTATTAAATTCTAGAACGGAACAATCATAAATTTAGATATAAGTATTTCTCAGCAGGTGCCGCCTTAATACATAAACCCAGCCAACCAATAAAACGCTGACAGCCAAAAGGCTGCGCGCCGACTGGCGTTCTCTGCTTTTGAGTTACTACCCCAAAGTGCAACCGCCAAAAAGGAAGTCATCTTGCCATTTCACGACAGGACTCAGCGCATCGGCGACAGACGCTGGCACATTCCTTCATGAAATCGTCTTCGAAGCGATCGCAGGTGTCGGCGCATTCATCGCAGATGTCAGCGCAGATGCCGCAGGTTTGAGGATAATAGGTTGAGTTGCGAAGCATAAAATCCGCGTTGGTGCTGCATATTTTGGCGCAGTCCAGCAGGAGGTTTAGATGCTCGTATTCCGCATGTCGCCGCCCCATCGTTAAGCATCTTATGGCTGTTTCCGTGCAACTCTGATAACAATCCAAGGAATCTTTTAGGCACTCTCGGACTTCGTCGCTTGCCATAGCTTCAGAGCTTTGCATCCGCTCCAGTTCCTCCATGGACCCAGTGATTCTACCCGCAATGGGAGATTGCTTCTCCGGCGTCCAACCTTCCTCCTCGTCTTCTTGGGTATGCGTTTCGCCTTCGGCGGATTCGTCTGTGTAGTTTTTTTCGTCTACGCTACGCATATCGCGGGCTTCAACTTCGCCTAAGTCGGGTTTCCGACGGTCTAAGGGTTCTATGTCATGTCTATAGGAATCTGGCACGTCTTCACCTCCAAACCAAAAAGCATACTTGCCGTTCAAAAAATGCTGTTTGCTAATTTTGGGGATTTGAGATTGAATATACAACAGTAGTTGCTAGTGTCACTGTAATTTAAGAATATGTGACTGTTATTCTACGCCAACACCAAAGCTGCAACCGAAGCGTAAAGGACCAAAAAAGAAAGCAGTAACCAACTAAAGAAGGGTCATTTGCGGGGAAGTAACTCGTTGAGTTCAAAGCTTGCGCCGCAAAGCACACTGTCGGCTCCGCCATAATAAACGATGACTTCGTCGTCGATTTGGACGTTGCCACAGCTAAACACCACGTTGGGAACGTCGCCGACGCATTCGTAGCCTTCACAGGGTGTTAGGATAGGCTGTTCTGAGCGGTAGAGAATTTTTTCTGGGTTAGATTTTTCCAGCAACGCCACACCCAGCGAGTAGTGCTTCTTTTCGTCTACACCGTGATAGATGAATAGGTAGCCTTCGTTGAGTTCGATGGGGGTTCCTGCAGCGCCGATTTTGTGGCTATCCCACATCCGATCTCGGGGCTCCATGATGGATTTGAAGCCATGCCATTTTTTGAAGTCATCGGAATAAGCGATGCAGATACTGGGTTCAATACGGTGAAACATAACGTAGTTGCTATCTACTTTGCCAGGCAGGATGACTGCGTCTTTGTTACGTACTCCTGGGAAGGGTAGGATACGGTCAGACCAGTTCCAGTTACGTTTCACGAAGTCTTTGAGGTTAATGGAGGTTAAGGCAATTTGGAAGATAACGGGAAAATCGTGGTTTCGATATGCGGTGTATGCCATGTAGCATTGGTCGCCAATTATGGATAATCGGGGGTCTTCGCAGCCGTCGCGTTCAGCGTGGTGAATTGGGTTAAAAATTGGCGTGTCAAAGCGTTCTTTTATAGTGTAACCATCATTTGAGGTTGCTAGGCCCAGTCTTGAAACGTTGTCGTCGCCCATAGCTCGGTAAACAATGTGGACCAAGCCCTCACTATACACTGCTGCAGCGTTGAAAACGGATCTGGATTCCCAGAAATTTGTTTTAATTGGCTCTAATATGGGATTATGTTTAAAGCGTTTCATAAGCCCCTCTCCCTTCGACTGCAAGACTGTACAAAGGCAAAATATAAACATCATGCAAAAGTCCATCAAAAAACGCCCCTGTGACTGGCATAGTACAATCACATGCGCTTAAAGCGCCCCAAACCTCAATATATTTCGTGACTAGCTGTTGGCTAAGTATATTCTGGGCACACCTTCCTTGACTACTGTCAAAGAAGTTGCCTATGTGAGCACCTACCCGCCGAGGAAATGTGGGATTGCTACCTTTACAGCAGATCTCGTTAACTCGATAAGCAGGCTCCATAAACTTCAAGACCAAAAAGTCATATCAATCGATGGACGCAGAATATTTAAACCCATTAATGATGGTGTCCAACATAAAATCGGAAGAGACACTCAAGAAGATTACGCCTTAATGGCGGAGTTCCTCAACCAAACCGACATTAACGTTGTTAACGTCCAGCATGAATTCGGGATTTTCGGGGGCGAATCAGGCGCTTACATTTGTGATTTTATGGATAGACTCAACAAACCAGTCGCCACCACGCTCCACACGGTTTTGCCTGATTTTGAGGAAAAAACCCGAGAGGTATTTGACAGAATCGTGAAGCGAAGCGCCGCCTTAATCGTTTTAAACGCTACCGAACGGTCTCTACTCAAAAAGTATGGCGTTCCAGACCGCAAAGTCAAGATTATTCCACACGGGTGCCCTGACCTGCCATTGACCTCTTCAGCTAAGGTTAAGCCATATTTAGGCTTGAAAAACAAAGTTGTGCTTTCGACGTTTGGGCTGCTGAGTCGAGGCAAAGGCATCGAATATGTCATAAAAGCATTGCCAGAACTCGTCAAAAAAGACCCGCGCATCGTGTATTACGTGTTGGGGGTTACGCATCCTCAGGTGAAAAGCTACGAGGGAGAAGCCTACCGCAATATGCTTCTGCGTATGGCAAAAGACCTTGGGCTTCGCGGACACGTAAAATTCCTTAACCGATTTCTCTCTAAACCTGAACTCTACAATTATCTGCAGGCAACCGACGTATACATAACACCCTACCTGTCACCTAACCAAGTGAGCAGTGGCACCTTATCCTACGCTTTAGCCGCGGGAAAAGCCGTGGTGTCCACACCATACTTCCATGCAAAAGAGGCACTGGGGGAAGGAAGAGGTGTCTTCTGTAAATTTAGAGACCCTGAATCTATCGCCGACTGCATCTCAAAGATTATTGATGATGAGCAATTCCGAACCTCACTAGAACATAGGGCATATCGTTATAGCCGCAAGTTTAGGTGGCCATTGGTGGCAGAGAAATACCTCAGGCTTTTTGATAGCCTTTCTAGTCAGGCAGTAAGGGAGGAGTGGCCATTAGGCTTCCACCTCTAAAAATTGATTATCTCAAATCCTTCACCGACGACACTGGGCTTTTTCAACATGCCAAATACTGCATCCCCAAACGCACCGAGGGCTACACCACCGACGACAATGCACGAGCTCTAATCGCAGCTGTCAAATATCACCGTCTAAAAAACGACCCCGAAATGACCCGACTATCAAGCATCTATCTAGCGTTTCTTAATCATATGCAGAGACCCGACGGCAACTTTCACAATTACCTCGGCTACGAACGCAGCTACCTAGACGTGGATGGTTCACCTGAATGTATTGGACGCGCAGTTTGGGCTTGTGGAACCGCCATTAACTCTAATTTGCCGATGGACATGAGGTTGGTGGCGAAAGACATTTTTGACCGCTCTTTTCCATGGGTTTGGAAGTCAACGTCGCTGCGGTTTTATGCGTTTGCGCTGCTGGGGCTCTTCGAGTATTATTTGGCTGCACCTCACGATGACCTACGAGCGGAAGCGGAAAAAATAGGTGACAGCCTAATGAAGCAATACCGCAATGAAGCCTCAAATGATTGGCACTGGTTTGAACCCTTCCTCACCTACGATAACAGTCGCC
Organism: Candidatus Bathyarchaeota archaeon; assembly: GCA_026014745.1. Taxonomy (NCBI): domain Archaea; kingdom Thermoproteati; phylum Candidatus Bathyarchaeota; species Candidatus Bathyarchaeota archaeon. Next base: position 710,198 of record JAOZHS010000002.1, read on the forward strand.
TCACCCACGCACTTTACGTGGCTGCCCTGTTAACGCAGAAAGAGAAGTTCCTCGGAGTCGCTGTAGAGTCTATGAATTTTCTGTTGCGGACACAGATGATTGAGGGGGTCTATATGCCTGTGGGTAATGATGGCTGGTATAAACGGGGCGAAAAACGGGCGTTATATGATCAGCAGCCTCTGGAAGCCGCGGCCATGGTGGAAGCCGCAGTAGACGCCCACTATACTACGGGAGAGGGACGCTACATTGAGGTTGCAGAGAAAGCGTTTGGGTGGTATTTGGGGAGGAACAGTCGAGGCGTTATGCTTTACAATCCGCAGACAGGCGGATGCTACGATGGCTTAAGTGTTGATGCTGTGAACAAAAATCAGGGCGGCGAATCATCCATTTCGTATCTTTTGGCCAGGCTTAAGCTTGAGGAGTTGCGGCGGGGGGTTTGGAAACAAAAGATGCCCCCGCTAAGAGGAGGATAACAGTTTTTTGTGGGATTGAATTATGTGTGAACCTTTGCTTAAAATTCGGGACATAATGTGCAAAGATATAGTTACCGCCAAAGAAGACCTAACCATCCAAGAAGCCATACAACTTCTATACGAACGCCACGTGGGCTCAATCATAGTTGTGGATGATGAGCATAAATGCATCGGAATCTTCACCGAACGCGACGCCATCCGCATAGCCGCAAACAAGGTCTCCACTAAAGAAAGACTTAGCACAGTAATGAGTAGGCGCGTCGTGACAATCTCCGTTGAGAGCTCCTTCGAGGAAGCCAAACACATCGTACTCGCTCACGACATCCGCCACCTACCCGTCATAGACCAAGCTGGAAAACTGGTAGGACTATTTTCAGTGAGGGCATTTTTTGATGAGATTTTAAGTTTGAAGACGCTGCCGTCAACCGAAACGTAGGAACCGCCTATGCAACGCTACTCTGGAAACCCTATTCTTACACCGTTAGTTGAGCATCCTTGGGAATCCAGAGAAGTCTTCAATCCAGCCGTCGTGTACCTAAACGGCAAAGTCCATATACTTTACCGCGCGATGGGCAACGATGGGATTTCAAGAATCGGCTACGCAACGAGCAGAGATGGCTACAAAATCGATGAACGCCTCTCGGAGCCAGTTTATTTTCCTAGGGCGCAAAGCGAAAGAGATGGATGTGAAGACCCCCGCTTAAGCGAAGTTGAGGGGAACCTCATCATGGCATATACGGCGCTGCGCAATTACAGTCACTTACAGGTTTACCAGATAGCCTTAACCACCATATCAACCAACGATTTTTTAGCTAGAAAATGGAACTGGACCCACAGCCGTTTACCGTTCCCCAACATCCGTAACAAGGACGCCGTCATCTTCCCAGAAAAAGTAAAAGGACGCTACGTGATGCTTCACCGCATTGAACCAGACATCTGCATCGGATACTCCTATGATATGAAACATTGGTGCGACATCAAATCAATCATGATGCCCAAACCAAAGGGGTGGGATAACTGGAAAATCGGCGTCGCCGGTCCACCCATCAAAATCAACGAGGGCTGGCTTCTCATATATCACGGCATCGACGTTGACCGCCACTACTCCTTGGGCGTTGCGCTGCTTGATAAGGACAAACCGGACCGAGTAATCTACCGCTCCAAAGAACACCTCATAGCACCCAAAGAAGACTACGAACGCTTCGGCAAAGTCCCCAACGTTGTATTCAGCTGCGGCAACGTCATCATAGGCAACGAATTCTTCCTCTACTATGGCGGAGCAGACAGCGTCGTATGCGTCGCCACCATGCCGCTAGATGATTTGCTCGCCCAAATCCACCGATAAAAATTAGGCTTTGATGATGTGGTAACCAGAAGCCTTGCGGAGCCGATTCATCACCGCCAACCCTAACCCCTCGGAGGGAACGCTTTCAGCAAAAATCACCTCAACGCCCTGCGCGTCTACTTCGCGGAGCAAACGGAAAAGGTTGTGAGAAACCGCCAGCAAATCACTTCGGCTGCCCAACGAGGCGACCACGTCAGCGCTGTAGCGGGACTGGGTTTGGTCAGTGGCTAAAACAGCAACTTTAATTCCCCTCTGATGGTAGGAGACGGTGAGTTCTTGGATTTTTGTGCAAACCGCCTCAACATCTCCCTCCACTATGATTACTGCTGCTTTGGGGGCGTAATGTTTGTGTTTCATGCCCGGTGAGCGTATCTGTTGGAGGGGCAACTCGGCTTCGGCTTCCACAAAAGGATGCAACTTCAGGTTGCCCAGTACTGCTTTGAGGGCTTCGTAGGGGGTGCCGCCGGGACGCAGCAACATCGGGGGGTCAGAGGTTAAGTCAACCACTGTGGATTCCACGCCGATGGCTGTGGCTCCGCCGTCGATTATGGCGTCGATTCTGCCGTTTAGGTCCTCGTAAACGTGGGCGGCGGTGGTGGGGCTGGGTTTGCCTGCGAGGTTGGCGCTGGGAGCAGCGATGGGGCGGCGGCTTTGACGGATAAGCGCTTGGGCAACGGGGTGGCTGGGCAATCGGATAGCGATGGTGTCTAATCCTGCCACAGAAACCGTTGGAACCAGTTTGGAGTGCTTAAAGAGAAGTGTGAGGGGTCCGGGCCAGAATTTTTCCATTAGCAGCCGCGCTTTAGTGGAAACTTCAGTTACTAAGGGCGCGACGTCTGAGGGGTCAGCGACATGCACGATGGGGGGGTTATCTAACGGACGTTGCTTGGCTTCAAACAACGCCAAAACCGCCTCGCCATTAAGCGCGTCAGCTCCTAAGCCGTAGACTGTCTCAGTGGGGAACGCGACCAACCCGCCGCCTCTGAGGATGTCTGCTGCCTGCTGGATGATTTGGGGGTCAGGACTTTTTGGGTCTACTTTTAGGAGGAGAGTTTGCTTCATGGATTGCGCCTTAAATATTCAAGCACGACGGAAGTTTCAACTTGCCGCGGAGAAATATTCCAGTATGTGTTGAGGAGTTTATTTGTTTGCTGCCTTGAGTGCAGAACGAAACCGTTTTTCTGGTAGAAGTGGATTGCCCAGGGAGCATCTTCCCATGTGCCGACCAGTATGCGTGGAGTTTGGGCTAAGCTTAACAGATGCAATATGAGTTTTTCGCCGATACCCCTACGCTGATAGCTACTTAGGGTGTAGGCGTGGCGAATCAGCGTGACGTCGCCGACGGGTTGAATCCCCATAACCGCCACCACCGCCTCGCCTTCGGTGTAGCCGTAAAATTGGACGCCAGAATCAATTTCTTCTTTTAGCTCCTCAGCGGGCATGTAGGGGTCTTTCCAGCAATCAGGAGGGATTTTTCCCTTGTAAGCTACGGCAGCCTCGTTAACGATTGTTAAAATGGTTTGGAAGTCTGCTTCCGAGAGTTTGTGAATCATAAATTTCACGGGCGAGGGTTAGATGGCGCTGGGTTCTTTTTGTCCCTCGGTTTTGGTTAGTTTCTCGATGAGATGCATGAAGAATGATTGTGCCTGTAATTCGCCGACTTTGTCAAGGTAGACTGAGACGACGGCGATTTTTCCTTTTTTTGCTGCCACGAACTCGGCGAACATGCGGGCGGTTATGATGTTTTTGTCGCCTAAAAGCACCGACGACGCGACGGCGCCCGTTAAATCTTTAGGTTTTGGGACCGCGATGGCCATGGTGCCCATTTTGTCCTCGTTTTCGCTAAGCATTACCATGATGGAGTTTTTGGCTTCCACATAGACTGCTAAGAAGCGTGTGTCTTGAACTGTAAGTTCGTCTTTAATCACGTTGGCGCGGTCACTCATTTTTTGTCTCCTTGAGGGGGTAAGGTTTTGTTACTTAAAAATACTTACCAAAGCAAGCAATAAAAAAACAGTACCCAGACAAGCAGCTTTTACCAGTTACAAATCAAAAAACAATGGACAAAAAACGGCACTTTTTCGCTGCAGACAAGCAGTTTTATAAGTTCTCAGTTAGGCACTATTCTATAAGTCAAATTATAAGGCGTGTTACTTGGAAAACGAGGGATTAGACTCAACAAAAAAGATAGCGCTACCAGTGGATCTAATCCGCACAGTAGCCATCGTGCTGGTTGTGTTGCTACACGCCGCCAACGAAGCTCTCCAAGTGGATGCCGTCGGCTCACCGTATTGGTGGACAGGCGCCGTATACAAAACACTCTCGCTCTCCTGCGTACCCCTCTTTATCATGTTAAGCGGCGCGTTGCTGCTTCAGCCCAGCAAATTTGAAGAACCCATCCGTGTGTTTCTGCGCAAACGCTTGAGTCGCATTGGGTTAGCCTTCTTCTTCTGGACCGCGATTTACATCATCTGGGGGTTCTTCATCTATCAGTTCCCCTTAACCGCACAGAACATAAGCGACAGTATCCTCAAAAGCCTCTTCACAGGCGCCTACTACCAGTTCTGGTTCATCTACCTAATCGTTGGCTTATACCTCATAACGCCGATTCTTAGGGTACTTATCGCCAATGCAAGCGACCGCATCATCCGATACTTGCTGTTGCTGTGGTTTGTGGGTGTCGCAGTGTTGCCCCTTGTCAATTTAGCGGCTGGATTCGCCTTGGACACAACCGTGTTTATTATCGGCGGATGGGTCGGCTACTACATTTTGGGCACTTATCTCCAAAAAGTCAAGCTCCAACCAAAACTCCTCTACGGACTACTGGCATTGTCGTTTGCGTGGACGCTAATTGGCGTAGGGTTAATGGTTTATCCCTTTGCAGGCTTAAACCTAACTTACCTGTTCTTTGATTACCTAACCGCCAACGTCATCGTAGGTTCAGTAGCAGTTTTCCTGCTGCTATCAAAAGTTCGCTCTGACTGGCCCACCAGCACCCACCCCAATCTCCAACGGCTCATATCAGCCATAAGCAAAAACACGCTACCCATCTTTCTCTTCCACCTCATAATCATGGAGTCATTCCAGAGGGGATTCTTTGGCTTCACCCTAAGCATCAACACCCTAAACCCCATCGTAGAAATCCCTCTGCTCGCAACGCTAACCTTTTTCATAACATTGGGACTCGTTCTCATAATGCGGCGAATACCAGTGCTCAACAAGTTAATCGGCTAAAAAAGCCTATTTGATGGCGTCGTAGACGATTTGAGCGATTTCTTGGGCACACGCCGCGCAAGGATGCACACCATCGGGGAAGTATTCGCGGTTACTCAGAAAGGGCGTGTAGAGATCAATTACTTGTAACCCTTCATCTTGGGCAACCTGATAGATACGGGGGATAACCTCATCCACCAAAAAAGTTGCATTAATATCTAGCGCATTGGTATAAGCGGGCGGGGGAATCACAAGATAAAGCGGGGCATCTGTCCAGTTCTGAACCCGATGAATGAGCCGCTCATAGTTGGCGGTGAAGTTGCTTATTTTTTGCAGGTTGTCTATGCGGGCGTCGTTGGTTCCAAGCTGAATGACCACTGTGGTTGCCCCGAAGTCGCGTGCTTCACGGAAACGCAGCTCATAGTAGTAGGGACGGTCGCTCCAGAGGTTGACTGTGGCGCCGCTGACGCCGAAGTTGCCCACGACCGAGCCATTGCCAATTAGAGTTTGGAGGTACTCGGGGTAACCAGTAATTTCAGTAATGCTGTCACCTAGGCATGCTACGCGGCTTAGTTTGCCGTTGTTTTGGCGGCTGTTACTTGCGGCTTGCTGGGAATAGACTACGGATAGACTCAACACTATCACGACTAAGGCTATGCTTGCGAGGATGATTCGCTTCCTTTGGGCAATAAACGTCATTTCGGGCACAGCAATTACGGATAGTGAATGTTTTGACGATGTTAAAAGCTTTCTAAAAAGAGCTCACGGCGCTTAAGAGCCCACTTTTTGCTTGTGTAGCAAGTAGAATTTTGCGTCACATCACACCGTCTGGGTTGGAGTAATAAATTTGTTTAGTGTCCGCCCAAATACATACCGAGTAGCCAACCACCCAATATTGAGGGTTACCCCAAACAATGTCAGGAGTGCGTTCAAACCCAACCGATATACCCCAAGCAGGATAAGTTGGAGCTTTATTCTGAGCCTTAATTATCTCACCAGGCGTAGCATTCTGAGCAAATAAATTATTCAAGTCAGGCTCACCTCTAAAACCATTAATGTCCTTCACCGCCGGATTAAAAGACACGTCAACATCAGTCAGGGTTCGATTGTTTTCTGCGGCATACTGTTCAATAATAGGCATCGCTATCGCCAAGGCGTCCTCTTTCGTCAATAACTCGGATTTTGCTTGTGAATTAGTGTTTGTGGTGGCGTTTATGGTGCCTGTGTCGTTGAGGTTGTTGCTAGCAGAAGGAGTGGATGTGGGCTGGACGGTTGGAACGGAGGATGAGTCCAATTGGGAAGAGGGTTGGAGAGATATGAACGCCGCCATCAAGATGCAAATCACAAGTACCGTTGCGATGACGCCATAAAATCGCATATTTAGCGGTGGTCTACCTTCGAGCAACGGTTTCACACTCAACTGACTGCTATATCACTAAAAGCTTATGAATTTTACCACTATGCACACGTATCATCTAAAATTTGTCGAATTTCCAACACTTTTGAGGTACCGTTAAAATCGAAGCGCACATATCAAGAAAAAACACAACCGCACCCACAAATGGGCAAAAGAAGCGCGGCGGGTAAACGCCGAAGACCCCTAACATCGACAATCAGCCAGATGAACAGCAGGGTCAGAATCCAAAAACAGGGGGCTTCGTGTTGGAAATGCTTAATTAATAGCGCCTCTCATTTCTGGTACGGAAGGAATAAACTTTGAGTGATGAATTATCCAAATTACCGCCTAACGTCCAAGAAAGGCTTCTTCGGCTCCAACAACTCCAGCAGACACTCCAATCCATATTAGCACAGAAACAACAGGTTGACATGGAAAAAACCGAAGTCGACCAAACCATCGCGGAACTCGCAAAAACCGCCGATGATGCAGTAGTCTACAAAGCCATCGGCTCACTACTCGTTAAAGCTGACAAAGTTAAAGTAAACACTGAACTCGTCGAACGCAAAGAACTCCTCGAAACCCGCAGCACTGTCATCGCCCGCCAAGAAGAACGCTTACGCAGCCAAGTCAAAGAAGCCCAAACCAAACTGCAAGAAGACCTAAGCCCAGTATCAGGTCAACCATTATCCTAAAAGGACGGTATGCTTGATGGTAGAGCTCGGCATTCCAGAGCTAACCACCGAGCAAATTGAACTTTTATGCTCCACCGCTGAAGCCGCAGCCAAAAAATATGTTTTCTCCCAAGTTAGTGCTAAACTGGTGGACCACTTAGACATCAGTGTAGAAGCCGACGGTACAAAACCCGTTAACGTTACCGTCGAAGTCGACTTGGTCCTATCAGAAGAAGCAAAACTCATAGCTGCAGAAGCAGTGGTGCAGGGAGCGGTTGAGGCGGCACATCAAGCAACAGAAAACTATTTGAGAAATCTACAATGAGCTTCAAAGAACTTCTCGACGTTTTAGAGTCAACGCAGGCATCCTTTGTTTTACTACTATGTCATCGCAGCGCTGATGCGGACGCCATATGTTCCGCGTATGCGTTGCAGGGGCTGCTTAAACGATTCTTGCCCAACGTTGTTTTCGAAATCGGGTGCCCCGCAGGTATCAATAAACCGTCGAAGCAGATTCTGGACCATTTACCCGTCGTGGTGAATTTGAAGCCTAACATAGAATCCGCCGAAGCCATCGTGCTCCTCGACATGAACACAGTTGAGCAAATCGATGAAGCAGCGGAAACCGTAAAGAAGTCACCTGCTCCAAAAATCATAATCGACCACCATGCACCCAACCAAGGAACACTTGAACTCTGCAAGGTCTGCATAGTTGACGAGAAAGCCGCCGCAAACTGCGAACTCATCTACCGCCTCTACACCCAAGCCAAAGTTAAACCCAAACTAAACGAAGCCAAAGCCCTCTTTGTAGGCATAGCCTTTGATACCCGCCACTTCGCCTTAGGCAGCGCCGATACCCTGCAGATTGTGGCAAAACTAACCAAAAAGGGCATCGATGTGCAAAAGACGCTGATGATGTTCGCCGCGCCCATCGACCCCTCTGAACGCGTAGCCAAACTCAAAGCATGCAAACGCGCAAAAGTTCTCAAAATCGACGGATGGATAATCGCGCTTTCCCATGTAAGCGCGTATCAGGCTCCCGCGGCGAAGGCGCTGGTTGATTTGGGGGCGCATATGTCGGCGGTTGCAGGCAAAAAAAATGACAAAGTCGAAATTAGCCTGCGGAGCACACGCCAATTCCATGAGTTAGCTGGCGTCCACTTGGGCACCGATATTGCGGCGCCTTTGGGCGAGTTTTTAGGCGGCGTGGGCGGCGGACATGCGATGGCTGCTGGTGTGAGTGGCAGTGGCGAAATTGATGCGGCGCTCAAGCAATGCTTGGCGTTGCTTAAGCAGAAAATCCCCAAAACCCAATAGCCACCTTTAGCGGTGATGTGACAGGTTAGGGGCTGTTTAGAGGGTTTAGACTTGTTTATAGCGTTCAATGGAAATTCTTAATTAATCGCGCCAAAACGTTAAGAACCAGAAAATACCAAAATTGCGTAGCTACGCTTAAATGAGCAAACAGTTACGCTTAAGGATGCAGGCACAACTCATGGCTATAATCGAATCCAAAAACCTCACCTACACCTATCCCGGCGCATCAAAACCCTCCATAAATGATGTGTCCTTTAAGGTTGAGAGGGGCGAATTTGTGCTCATAACTGGACCCAGCGGCTGCGGAAAAACCACGCTGTGCCGCACATTCAACGGGTTAGTGCCTCATTTCTATCAGGGCGAACTCAAAGGCGAAATAACCGTCGCGGGTCTTAGCACCCTGAATCGCCACACCTACGAAATGGCCAAACACGTCGGCATGGTGTTCCAGAACCCCGAAAACCAACTCTTCGCTCTCTCCATCGAAAAAGACGTAGCGTTCGGGTTAGAAAACAATGGAGTCCCACGTGCTGAAATGCGCCAAAAAGTGGATTGGGCACTGCAGAAAACAGGCATCTTTGACATCCGTGAACGTTCCCCGCATGAAATCAGCGGAGGACAGCAGCAGCGGGTGGCGATTGCCTCGGTATTAGCCATGGAACCCGAAATCATCGTATTAGACGAACCCACCTCGTTTTTGGATCCGTTGAGTGCGGAGAAAATCTTTGAAGTCATCTACAAACTCAACAAAGAACAAGGCATAACCGTCATACTGGTTGAGCATCGTTTGGATTTGACAGCCAAATACGCCGACCACCTCATTGTTATGAATCAGGGGCAAATCTGCCTCGAAGGCGACCCCAGAAAAATACTTAGCTCCGAAGAAACCCGCCTAATCGGCGTCGGCATCCCCAAACCCACCCTGCTCTATGAACTTCTCAAAAAAGAAGGCTTAGACTTAGGCGAAAAAATCCCTCTCTGCGCCGAGGAATTGGCTGAACAGATTTTGGAGGCGCTCAAAGCGTGATTGAGACCGAAAACGTCCGCTACGCTTACCCAAGCAAGGTGGAAGCCCTAAAAGGCGTCTCCCTTTCCATAAAAGACGGCGAATTCGTAGCCATCATGGGACAAAACGGCGCAGGCAAATCCACACTCGTCAAACATTTCAACGGACTCCTCAAACCCACACAGGGCACCGTACGCATAAACGGGGTAGAAACAACCAAATCCAGCGTCGCCACCCTCGCCCGCAACGTCGGCTTCGTATTCCAAAATCCTGATCACCAACTCTTCAGCGAAAGTGTTGAGGAAGAAATTGGGTTTGCGCTTAAAAACTTCGGCTTCGACGCTGAAACTATCGAGAAACGCATTGACTGGGCACTCAACTTGCTGTCATTGAAGCAGTACCGCAAAACCTCGCCGTTTCTCCTTAGCGGCGGCGAACGCAAACGGGTCGCGTTAGCATCAGTACTGGCATGGGATCCCCAGACGCTTATTCTTGATGAGCCCACTATTGGGCAGGACCATGAGCAGAAAGAGATTCTGCAGCAGTTTATTATGCAGATGCAGTCGCAGGGCAAAACCGTCGTCACGGTCACTCATGACGTGGAGTTTGTGGCGGAATGTAATCCTCGCGTTGTCATCATGAAGGAAGGCAAAATCATAGCTGACGGGGAAGGAAAAGAAATCCTCACCGACCCAGCCTTGCTTGAGTTGTCCTCGATTGTGCTTCCGCAAATCGCGCAGGTCTTCAATCGACTCTCATCTTTAGGATTACCCAAAGACGTCATCGACATCTACGAGGCAAAAGCCCTCCTATTAAAAACCAAGGAGCGATTGGGCAGATGAGCGTTTTTGACGGCTTAAAATTCCGCAAAGTCTCCTCGCCTATCCACAACTTGGACCCCCGCGTAAAATTCGTCTACGTCATAATAATCTTCATAGTCGCCATACTCTTCTCCCAAATCATCCCCCTGCTGGCATTGTTCCTGCTACAGATACCCTTCGTACTCTTGGCACGTGTAGAGCGGCAGTGGGTACGGTCACTTCGGGGCGCAGCGTTTCTGGCAGCCTTCATCTTCATCGTTAACATCGCAACCACCTACTTCATGTCAGGCTACACCATTACAGGCGCAGACATAGAGAGAGCAACCTCCATGACGCTACGATTCGTCGTGCTGGTAGAATCCTTCTCCGTGTTCTTCCTCACAACCTCACCTGACCACTTAGGCTTAGCACTTGAAGAATCCCGTGTACCCTACGAGTTCGCCTTCGCATTCACCACCGCCGTGCGCTTCGTACCAGTCCTAGCAGAGGAAGCCCAAACCATCATGGACGCCCAGAAAGCCCGCGGATTAGAACTCGAAAAAGGCAGCCTACTAAAACGCATCCGAAACTACATACCTGTCCTCATCCCGCTAATCGTCAGCGCTATTCGCCGCAGCCTCGAACTCGCCGAAGCCATGGAATCCCGCGCATGGGGCGCAGTCAAAAGACGCACCAACCTCTACGCTCTAAAACTACACTTAGGCGACTATTTACTCTTGGCGCTCTCCATTGGAATCTTGATTGTAGCAATCTATTCATTCGTAATGGCGATTCCAATCCCCACCATAACCAGCTTCTTCTAAACCAGCAGCTTTTCGCTGCACATTTTTTAAAGAGAACAACCATCACATAGCAAAAGGGATTCTATGTCAGAGCGTACACGTTTCGGCCCCGCAGGCGTTCCGCCCATGTTTCGCTTAATGGGCGCCACCATGGCAGATGTGCCGCGGCTGCTGCATGAGGAAGGATTGGACGCGTTTGAGTATCAAGCCTCGCGTTGGGGAGCAAAACCCCAAGTCAAAGAAGCAGACGCACGCAGACTCGGAGAAGAAGCCCGACAAAACGATGTCCGACTCAGCATGCATGGCAGCTACTTCATTAACCTCGCAGGGAAACGCGAAGTAGTAGAAGCCAGCAAACAACGTCTGCTCGCAGCCGCAACCGCTGCGGACTGGATGGACGCTTACGTGGTCGTTTTTCACACGGGTTTCTATGGTAAATGTGAAAAAGGCTACGTGCTCAAAACCTGCATAGACGCCTTAAAAGAAGTCACTGCTGAAATGAAGAGCCGCGGGTTAAAAGCTAAGCTGGGTCCTGAAACTATGGGCAGAAAATCCCAAGTTGGCACCATCGATGAAATTATAAAAATTAATCAGGAAGTTGAAGGCATCCAGCTTGTCATTGACTGGGGACACCTCCATGCGCTGCATCAGGGCACATTTAGAAAGTTGGAGGACATGCGCCAAATCGCGGAGAAAGTTGAACGCGAACTCGGCACCCAAGCCCTGCGAAGTATGCATTGTCATTTTAGCGCCATCGAATTTGGGCTGCAAGGAGAAATACGCCACCACACCCTTGATGAGAAGCGTTATGGACCCGACTTCCACTGGCTTGCTGAAATCATCGCGGATTTTGGGCTGCATCCAACCATGATTTGTGAAACACCCATTCTGGATGTGGACGCTCGGAAAATGAAGGAAACCTTAGAGCAGGTCTATGCGCAGAAGCAAAAGAACCTAAACTAAACCTATCCCGCAAATCTATTTGCCGCCTATTTGGATCCTATTAGTGGTTCTATGCAGAAACCTATAGGGGGTCTACTTTCCTAAGGGGGGTAGGTCACTATTGACCCAAAACCAGCCCATTAACATGTTGAAAACCAGTAGAAATCCTTGTGTTTCACTCTGTGCCTGCTTTTAGTGGGTCTGCAAGTTTTCTGCGCCATATTCGTAAACGTTAATAAGTTCACGTGTTAAGTCTAACAATAAATCTGTCTTGGATGTTGCATTGATATGAAAGTGGTTGTTCACTGGAGCGGCGGTAAAGACTGCTGTACCGCGTTGCACAAAATTATTGAACAAGGTCACGAAGTCGCCTGTCTAGTCACCTACATCTACATGGACCCCTACGCTTTTCACAGCTTCAAAGTCATCGAATTACAAGCCAAAACCCTTGGTCTTCCACATAAGTTTGTGCGAATCACTGACAACCGCTATGACGACATCATGGGCACCCTTGAGCGTCTACACAAAGAAGAAGGCGTGCAAGCCATCGTCACAGGCGACATCGACAACGTCCATCACCGCCGCGTCTGGAAGGATGCCTGCAAAAAACTCGGCGTCGAACTCATCATGCCGCTTTGGGACCGTCCCCTAAACCTGATTCCGGGCAGCCGCTACCGCAAACGCGTCATGGAAATCGAGCAGTCCACTGGCGTTAAAGCCATCCTTAGCTGCATCGACCAACGCTACTTCACGCCCGAATGGTTGGGACGCAAAATTGACCGCCAATGCATAGAAGATATGAAGCCACTGGTGGGTCCCGCAGGCAAAGGCATCGACATCTCAGGCGAACCAGGCGAATACCACTCCACAACCCTAGATGCGCCTCTGTTTAAGGAACGCATTGAAATCACAAAGTTTACCAAACGCAGTAAAGTGATTGATTTCGGGGGTTCCCCGTTCCGTGAAGGCGATTTCCTCTACATGGACATCGAGGAAGCGGTGCTAAAACCCAAAGATTCAGCCTCAACTTAACTCAACTGAGTGGTTGGGTATCGTAATGTTGATAAAGCAACCTGTCCCCTAAACAGGTAATGCTGGAGAGATGAACCAAACGTCAGAGAAACAAGTAGTCGGCAACTTAACCTTAAACATCGTTTGGCTCTGCGGAAACACAACCGCCGACATAACCCCAGCCGCCCCCATAAAATTCAGTATGGATCAAGCCTGCGCGAAAATCAAAAAGCAGCGCCTAAAAATCCGCGTCAAGGCGCCGATGCTGGTTATTTTTGATTTTATGAAGTTAGAGGTCAGCCTCTTTGATGGCGGACGTATGCTAATAAAAAACGTCACCGACCAAAAAGTGCCCATTCAAGCATTCGTAGAAATACTAAAACTCATCAATGTGCCTGTTTAGTGGAAAATGAGTTTAGTGCCTTTTTTGAGGGCGCTTCCGATACCTTCCTCTTTTATGACGCGAAGCAGGCGTGAGGCAGATTTTTGGCAGTTCCGATGGAAATCACGCTGGATTTTAACAAGCATGTCATAGTCAAATTCAGGCGTTTTGACCCGTGCAAGGTAGTTGTCCATTTGGTCGTAGAGACCTTGACTTATGACTTCGTCGTAGAGTTTGCTGCCGGGGCAAGCGAGGTAGATGTTGAATTGGCAAAAGTCAGCATTGAGGCTCTTGGCGTATTTGAAGGTCTCATGCATGTCCTCGACGGTTTCGCCAGGTATGCCCAGCATAAAGGAGGTGGAGGTTTTAATGCCGACTTGGCGGCACAACTCAAAAGTGCGCTTCACCTCAGCTAAATCCATGTTTTTGTTAAGCTTCTGCTGAATCCGCTCCGAACCCGATTCAACCCCAAAAAACATGGTCTGACAACCCGCAGACTTCATCTCTACAAGAAGCTCCTTGTTGACTAGGTCTGCGCGGGTTTCACAAATCCACTCTATGTCGAGGCGGTTTTCTTTGATGAGGCGGCAAAGCTCAGCAGTTCGGTTCTTGTTAATTGTGAAATTGTCGCCGACGAAGTAGATGCCTTTTGTGCCATAATTATCGGCTAGATGCTTGATTTCGTCCACGACTCGTTGAGGCGAAAATGCGCGGCAACTGCTACCCCAGAGTTGGCGGGTTTCGCAATACGCGCATTGGTAGGGGCAGCCGCGTTGGATACTCATGGTGTCAACGGGTTTGGAATTGAGATACATGAGGGTACGGTCATACATTTTTAGGGGCAGAAGGTGGCGTGCAGGGTAGGGGATGGCGTCGAGGTCTTCGATGAACTGTTGGGGCGTTCGACTTGTTTGACCATTAATTTTACATGCAACACCCGCATTTTTGGCGGCTGCGGTTTTAGGTTGACCCTGCGTGATGGCTTGGGCAAGCGCAACCATGGCTGCTTCGCCTTCACCGATAACAACATAATCAATTTCTTGGTGTTGCAGCAGGGTTTCAGGCATATAAGAAGGATGAGGACCACCCACCACAACGGTGCAGGTTGGGCAGACCTCTTTGATGGCTTTGGCGGTTTCTACGCAGCGTCCATAGGTTAGGCTGCTGCAGGTTATGCCTACAATTTTGGGCTGCTTCTTCGCGACTTCGGCTTGGACTTCGCTGATGGGGCGCCCGAGAAGGTAGTTGTCGTAGATTTCGACTTCGAAGCCTGCTTTGATGAGTGCGGCGGCAACGTAGGCTAAGCCTAACGGCGCCAGTTTGCCGGGCATGCCCCAAAGAGACTTTTCCGGCGGAGCCGTCGTCATCAACAATATCAAAGCAATTCAGCCTACTTTGAGGGGTTTGTGACTTTCATGATTATGGCACGGCGGAAATGCGCCAGAATCAGTCGTGTTGCGCCTAGTCCCCACATTTTGCCTTTTTTGAACATGCCAAGGGCGCTGATGAAGTAGGCGGGGCTTAGGTAGAAGCTTTGGAAGGCTTGTTCTCGGATTTGACTTAATTCAGCCATGGTCATGTTGGGGATTTCAAAGGTGGGTGTGGCGGTGTCGTATTTGTCGAAGTCGAACACTCTGAGGGTGCCGTTAGCTTTGACTTCATCGTAGAGCGGCGTACCCGGATAGGGGGTGGCGATGTAGAAGCCGACGTCGTTGGGGTTGAGTTCTTTGACGAATCGGATGGTTTCCCAGACGCTTTCTTTGGTTTCGCCGGGGAAGCCCAAGATGACGCCAGCAACCGTCATGAGCCCTGCTTCTTTAGCCCACTTAAAGGCGCGACGGGTTTGGTTTAGGTTGAAGCCTTTGCCCATGCTGGTCAGCAACTTTTTGGAGCCTGACTCGACGCCATACCAGACAGCGATGCAGCCAGCTTCACGCATCTTAAAAAGAAGCTCTCTGCTGACCATGTCAACTCGGGTTTCACAGTCCCATTTGATTTTGAGGCCACGCCGATGGATTTCGTTACAGATTTCCATAGTGCGGTTTTGGTCTACGGTGAAGGCGTCGTCGTAGAAGGTGAATTGGTTAGCGTGATAGTTTTTGTGGAGATACTCAATTTCGTCCACGACGTTTTTGGGGGAACGCATACGGTAACGTCTGCCGAACATGCGGACGGTTGTGCAGAAGTTGCACCAGAACGTGCAGCCGCGGCTACCTAAGATGGGGTAGGGTATGGTGCCGTATTTTCGGATTTCTCCGAGTTTTTCCCAAAGATGTAACGCGGGAAAGGGAAGGCTGTCGAGATTTTCAAGTGGGGGTCGGTCTGGGTTTCTGACGATTTTGCCGTCTTTTCTGCAGGTGGTGCCGACAATGTCGGTGTAGGCTTGTCCTTTTTCGATGCGGTCGGCAAGTTCAACGATGGTTAGTTCGCCTTCGTTGCGTATGGCGATGTCTAAGTAGGGTGCTTCTTGGAGCCCTTGGTTATCCCAAAATGTAATGTGAGGACCACCCATAGCGGTGACGCAGTTGGGGTAGACTTCTTTGGCGGTTTTTAGGATTTTTAACGCCGATTTATAGGTCAAGGTGGTGCAGGTTACGCCGATGATGTCGGAGTGGGTTTTGGTGAGCGTCTCTTTTAGTTGCTCGTAGTTGACGTGTTGGGCTTGGCAGTCGATGACTTTGACTTCGTAGTGGTTTTTGGTGAGAACCGCGCCTAAATAGCCGATGCCTAACGGCATAAACGCTGGATGCGAATGGGCGCCAGCCGGGTAAGGTGGATTGATAAGGGTGATGCGAGTTTTCATGTTCTTCCCCGAAGCATGTAGAGACTATGTCTTGGGTATTATTTAGTTTACTCAAAAAAACTGGTTTTTCACAAGACACCCCATAATGGGGTAAACCAAAAAAGGTATGTTATTTGGATGCCTGCTTGGGCACCAAAGAGCATTCTTTGATTTCCATATACTGCCAGTGCCGCTTCCAATTCTTGGCTTTTTCCTTCTTTTTCTTAACCTTAAACTTGCCAATCACAATGTTCTCTTTGAAAAGCGGCGCCTCCACGACGGTGCTGTGGTAGCCTTGTCCGTCTTCGCTTGCTACGTCGATGTCTTTTTCGTCGGCTAATGCTTTGAGTTCCTTGATGGATTCGGGGTCAAGTTTTTTGCCTAGCCACTCGTCGCCGAAAAAGTCGGTGTTTATGCAGTTAAGCACTGGACGCAGACCCATGTTGACGACTTCTTTTAAGACGTCGTAGGTGTCGCCTGAGTTAGGCATCAGAAACGCGAGTCCCAACTGTTTAGCCATGCTTTCGTAGTAGCTGGAATGAACCAATGCGCATCCTGCCCCCGCTATGTCGCCTGTAACTATGCCTTCGATGCCTTGTTGTTCTTTGAGTTTGGTGAGTGCGCCAAGGATGTCTTCGTAGGGTTTTTTGATGCGGACAACTCGGAGCGGTATGCCTAATGTTTTGGATTGAAGCTCCATAATGGGGAAGCTGTGGAAAACGTAGGGACGCTGGTACTCAAAGCTGAGTAGACAGACAACTTGGTGACCTTGCGCGATGACTTTGTGCAGAGCTAGGCAGCATTCTTTGCCGCCGCTCCAGTGGACGACAACTTTCATTTCTGGTTCTCCCGCTGGGAATGGCGCTTGGAAGGGCTATAAAGTTTACCATAAAACAACGCCGAGGCGGCTTACTTTTTTGCCACCCAATAGCTCAGCTCAGGCTTACAGACCAGCCGATAGAAGAGCCCCAGTGGGTTAGGAATCCAAGTGCTGTGCTCAAAGTAGTCAGTGCGTTTTTGGTACTGGAATTTTTTGTGTCTAAAGATGGCTTCAAGGCGTTGGTGGTCGAGGGAGTGGTCTTTTTTGTGCCAGTAGTCTGAGAGGGTGTAGTCGATGTGGGGGATTTTTACGCCCTCAAGCTGGAAGTAGAGGATGTTTAGGATGGGGCTGGAGTGGTAGTAGAGTCCTTTTATGATGTTGGCAAGCATGCTGCGCTCAGGCTTCCAATAATAGGGGGATGCTTCGTGGTCAATGTAGATTACGCCGCCCCGCTTGAGAAACACCAAAACAGTTTCCACCGCGCCCAAGTAGTCGGGTAAGTGATGGAGCACTGAGTAAAACGTGACTATGTCAAATTTGCCTGCCTCAAAAGAGAGCTTCTCTATGGGTGAGTTGATGACGGTTAGTTTGCCCGCTTGAAGATAACTTTGGTACTTGCGACGCAGTATGACGCACATCTCCGCGGAGATGTCCACGGCGGTTACGCTGTAACCCATCGCCAACATTCTGCCCGTGAGGTTGCCTGTGCCAGCGCCGATGTCTAGCGCTGTTTTGTGGTTGTCGGTGACGAGTCCGTCGAGGGTTCGCAGGATTTGGGCGATGCGGCGTTGTTCTTGTTTGCCGTAGACTTCGGGGTGGATGAATTCGTAGTATTGGGCTTCTTTTTTGTGCACTGCTATGTTGGCTTCGTAGATTTTTTGTTTAAAGGCTTCGTCAGTTGACAACGAGTTTGTCACTCCTCTTTGAGGTTGGTTTGATAGAGGGGCTTCTGGAATTTATATAATTTGAAACCATAAGCGCAAATGGCTTATACAGGGATGAACCAGAACCGCACCACAAACATCACCAACACACACAACAGCCCCCAGAGCACAATGGTTACATCGCGAATCCGCAATGCCCCCAAAATCGTGTCGCCATTGAGCGGTTTCTCGGCGTCTCCAAGGACATATTGCCCTGGCTTTTCAAGTTGCACATGAAGTGCGCCTGCAACAGCTGCCATAGGCCAACCGTGATTGCGGCTAGGAGTTAGTTTATGGTCTCGTTTGGCGATGCGCCACGCATTCTTAGCATCCATCCCCAAGATTGCTGCGGCAACAATCATCAAGAGTGCAGTGAGTCGTGTGGGGATGAAGTTGACGAAGTTGTCGAGGTTGGCGCTAAACCAGCCTATGTTGATGTTTTCTTTGTCTTTGAAGCCCACCATGCCGTCAAGCGTGTTAATCGCGCGGAATGCAACGGCGCCTGTGACTCCGAAGAGCGCAAAGGACATCATGGGGGAGAGTTTGAAGTCGATTAGGTTTTCTGACATGGATTCGATGACTGCGCTGCTGATTTGGGCTCCGTTTAGGGTGCGGCTGTCGCGTCGGCTGAAGTGGCTGTATTTCTTTGCTTCGTCGAGGTCGTTGGCGTCTATGGCTTTGGCGGCGGCTTTTGCCCAATCCGTTTCCAGCTTGATGCATAGCGTCATTTTTAGCAGGATGATGCCGATTACGGCGTAAAGAAGCAGGCTTACAATGGTGCTTGGGATGTAGGTGAGGATTAGCCAAAGCCCAAAAAACGTTGGGACCGCAAAGGCGGCGATGACTGTTAAGCCAAGCAGTAAGCCGAGGAATTTTTCGGTTTTGGGGTTGGGATTTTTGAAGGCGGGCTTGATTTTTGCTGTGAAGTTGCCCATAAGCACAGTTGGGTGGAGTTTGAAGGCGAGGCGGTCAGGATAGTTGGGTGAGGGGTCACCAATAACCATGGCTAATGCGACTGCCAAAACCAGCATCACGAAGGCAACTACGAAACTTAACAGGTCAAACAGCAAAGGTAACCCAAACACTGCTTTGCACACTACTTCGAGTAGAGCCCTAATATCAATTACGGTTAGAAAACTAAAGCAAAACAAACTGTGGTCTTGAGACTACCCCCCGGTGTAAAGCGGCAAGGGTGTGTCAATGCATAATGCCTCTTGGATGGTCAAATCTTTGGCTGCGGTTTTAGAGAAATCTTTACATCCACCCCAGACGCAAATACTATCAATCTGCCTGGAGAAGAACCGATGAGCATCCTTAGCCACGACACATTCTGGAACGGCATCGTTTCAATGCCGATGACCAAAAAGATGCTTCAGCTCTCGCTTAGGAAGTGTCCTGTATGTGGCAGAACCGTGTTGGAAGCTGCATTGGATGATTACGGCGGCAAAACAGACAAAAACTGCAGCAAATGCAGCCATTTCTACTCGCAGATTATCGCCTTCTGGATAGAATTCCTCCGACGCGCCTTGGGATTTAAACGCGCCAAAGTCGAAAAACTCCTCACCGACCGTTACGCACGCAACGCAGTCATTAACTTAGTGGAATCCTTCGCTTATTTCGGCATAAAAAAGCCAATGTCGCTTGTTGCGCCTTTTTTGGTGGTTTGGGATTTCACCCACAAATGTAACCTGCGATGCAAACACTGCTATTCCAACAGTGGTGAACCTGACGAGGGCGAATTAACCACTCAGCAAGCCCTCAACGTCGTAGACCAACTGGCTGATGCGCATGTTACGGCGTTGGCCTTTAGCGGCGGCGAACCCATCACCCGCAAAGACTTCTTTGAGGTCGCGCGTTACGCATCCGACCGCGGATTATATGTGTCTCTTGCCTCCAACGGGACGTTGCTAACTAAAGAGAACGTGCAGAAACTCAAAGAAGCCAAAGTCAACTACATAGACATTAGCATCGACGGAGCAACCGCAAAAACCCATGACGAGTTCCGCGGCGTCCCAGGCGCCTTTGACCGCGCCATTGCAGGCCTTAAGAACTGCGTCGAAGCAGACATATGCGCATGCATAGCCACCACCGTGGGCAAAAACAACATGGCTGAGCTACCTGCCATTATCGATTTGGCGGAGCAATTTGAGGTGGAACGTTTCACTTACTTCAACTTCATTCCTGCCGGACGCGGCAAAGCCCACGTAGACCAAGACCTCTCGCCTCAGGAGCGTGAAGAAGTCATGCGTTATTTGCTTAACCGTATGTCGGCTGGCTGTAAAACCACAATTCTTGCCACCGCGCCCCAGCTGGCACGCGTCGCCGCGCAATGTCAGGGTCCGTCTGGCACAGGCGAAGTCACCATGGCGCTTGCACACATGCAGACCGTCAAAGTCACCAAGAAGGCTGTTCCGCTGGGCGAGTTTATTGGCGGATGCGGCGCGGGTAGACTCTACTGCGCAATCTCTCCGCAGGGAGATGTGCGTCCCTGCGTGTTTCTGCCCGAAAACGTGGGCAACCTAAAAACCCGCACATTCAAAGACATCTGGCTCAACGCGCCCCTCTTTAACGCGTTCCGTAACCGCGCTAACCTCAAAGGTTCCTGCAGCGTATGCGATTACAAATATATCTGCGGAGGCTGCCGAGCCCGATCCGCCGCCTATCATGACGGCGACACGCTTCGGGGCGACCCTGGCTGCCTAAATGGAGTGAAAATAGCCAATGGCGCCTAAACCCCCCACAGTAAAGATATATCGTGCAGGCGAAGACGTAAGTGACATAATCAAAGAAGCCGTCGCAAACGCTAATCTCCGAGGCAAAAAACGTGTTTTCATCAAGCCCAATCTTAGCCACCCCGAATACTTGCCTGGCGTCGTCACAAGCCCCACGGTTATGGCGCAGGTGGTGGGTTTGTTGCGTGACGGAAACAGCGAAGTTATTGTCGGCGAATCTAACGGGTTCAATTATCCCTGTTGGACCGCCTTCGACAAGACAGGCATGCAGAAAGCAGTGGAATCCGCTGGCGGTACCGCAGTTAACCTCTCAGAAGGCGAAGTGGTGGAAGTCAAGTTCCCCGACGGTTGCCCGCTTAAACGGCTATTTTTGCCCAAAGTCATCCTCGACGCGGACGCCGTGGTGGATTTGCCGCTGATGAAAACCCACGAGTTCATGGCGTACAGCGGTGCCATCAAAAATCTGTTCGGTTGTGTGCCCAGCAACAAACGCATCTACCTCCATCCCTATCTGCCCGAGGTGTTCTATCGTCTCTACACCCTGTTTAAGCCGCAACTCACCATCATGGATGCACGCACAGGGATTGAGGGTAATGGACCCACCAAGGGCAAACCCGTCAAGATGGATTTGATGCTCACATCGACGGATGCTTTGGCGCTTGATATTGTTGCCGCACAGGTTATGATGCTTAAGTGGAAAGAAACCTATCTGAGCTACCTCGCCAACAAAGTCGCCATGACCGGTTACGACATTAAAGTTGAGGGGTTACCTGTCGAGGCGGTTGCACATCGGTTTGAGCCCCCACGAATCGACCTCCCCGTAAAAGCCCAAATCTTCATCTACCAACACGAGTTCCTAACGAAATTTTTCTTCTGCTCGCTAGACATCGTGAAGCTGTTCCAGAAAGTCACCAAAACCTACCGCGGCGAAAGCACCCAAGTCGGTTAGCTGAGCGCTTGGTCGTAGACTTTCATAGCGTCCTTAACCACTATACGCCAATCCAACTCTCGCACAACAGTTTCCCGCGCTTTAACGCCCATCTCTTTGGCTTCCGCGGGGTTCTCAAGCAACCGTAGAATAGCATCAGAAAACTGCCCCGAATGGAAGGGCTTTACCAGCAGCCCGTTTGTGCCTGTTTTGATGGTTTCAGGTATCCCCCCCACAGTGGTTGTCACAACGGGCAACCCCGTGGCAAGTGCCTCCAATACCGCAAAGGGATGATGCTCATAGAACGTGCTAAACGCAAAGACGTCAGCGGCTTGATAGAGTTTCGGTAGGTCCTTGTCTGGGGTGTAGCCTGTAAATATGATGTTGTCTCTAACGCCTAACCGCTCGGCATGAGCGACTAGTTTGTGCATTTCGTCGCTTTGCCCCTTACCTGAAATGATGAATTTGGCTCGGGGGAACCGTCGAGTCACTGCGGGCATAGATTCGATTAACGTGAAGAGGCCTTTGCGTGCGTAGAGGCGCCCCACCGAGACGATGGCGGGGTCGTCGGGGTTAAAGCCCAACTCCGCTTTGGCTTTTCGTTTGTCGGTTGTGGGTTTGAATTTGTTTATGTTTACGCCATTGTGGATAACTTGGATTTTGCTTGCGGGGATTTTGTAGTAGTGGGTGAGTTCCCATTTGGTAAAGTGGCTAACGGCGATGATTTTTCGTGCCCGCGCGAGCATGCCTTCTTCGAAGAACCGCAAAAACCCATTGAAACTGACAAGGAACTTTTCGTTCGCGTTTAGTCTGCTGTAGGGTTCGCCGCGGATGGCTTCTGCTTCACCCTTCCAAGTGGAATGCACTGTGCAGACGAGGGTGTTGCCAAAGTTGGGGGGCACTGCAAAACTGGGGGTTAACGGCAGTTGGGGATGGGTTATGTCTACGTTGGCGGTGTCTCGTACGCTTTGGAGTTTGCGGCTGCTTGCCTGCGCGAGCATAAACGATTTCACGATGGGCATTTTGGGGATTTTGAGAAACGACACGTCAAGTTGGGGGTTAACGTGGACGTCTTGGGCTTGGTTAGCGCCTGTGACGACGTAGATGTTGTAGCCGTTTTTCTGAAGTTGATTGCTTAAGTAGTAGACGTAGCTGCCAGTGCCGCCGGTTAGGGGCCAGTATTCGGGGGAAATGAAACAGATTTTGCGAGCTGTCACTAGGTGTTTCTCCTAAATAGGTACTTGACTGTTGTGTCGACTGCGCCAACAAACCATGCTATCGACCGCACGAAGTATAGCGCAACAAGGCGCGAAACCACATTTTCGTGAACGGCGCGGGAGATTTTGAGGGCTGAGAAGCTAAAGTAAAGCAGCATCGCCACCAAAATGGCTGCGGAAACAATCCACAGCAACCTCAAAAGGGGCACTATCCCTAAAATAAAAGACACAACCAACGCCAAAAGCAAAATCGGCTGAATGTTCATGCCTACATCGGTGATTTCGTCCCCCTGAGCAAGTCGCCCATGCATAAAGTAGAGCCGAAGCGTGTTTTTGCCGTATTGACGCTGCTGCCGATAATACGCTTTCAAGGTGGGGCGG
Source organism: Candidatus Bathyarchaeota archaeon (assembly GCA_026014745.1). Taxonomy (NCBI): domain Archaea; kingdom Thermoproteati; phylum Candidatus Bathyarchaeota; species Candidatus Bathyarchaeota archaeon. The sequence continues at coordinate 733,343 of JAOZHS010000002.1, forward strand.
TTGAAGTGGTAACAGACCGCGCTGGGTTCATAGGCAATTTTGTAGCCTTTTGCGCTAATCCGAAAACCAAAATCCGTGTCGTACTGGCTGGGCAGGTTCTCGTTCCAGCCCCCCGCCTCCTCAATCACCGTACGCTTGAGCAGCAGATTCATGGTGGCTATGCGTCCCGTGTATTTGCCGATGCGGCGGTACCGCATTTTGAGGTCATAGCCTATGCTACGCGCCCACGGGTTGTCGCTGTTCCATGTTTCGATGCTACCGCTAACGCCTGCCACCTCGGGTTCGTTTAAGCGTGGGACCAGTTTTTTTAGCCAGTCTGCTTCGACTTTGGCGTCTGAGTCCACGTAACCCAAAATGGGGTAAGCCGCGATTTTCATGGCGTAATTGTAGGCGGCTGGGCAGTTGAGGCTGATGGAGACGACTTTGATGGGGAACTGCTCAGCGATTTTAACCGTGTCGTCTTTGCTTTCTCCATCCATAAGGATAACTTCAAAATGGTCTTTGGGGTAATTCTGCGCCAGCACAGCTTCTAAGCATTCTTTGATGGTGTCTTGATTGTTGTAGGAGGCAACGATAATTGAGACTTTGGGGTAATCAGCTTCCGCCATATCGTTACCCCTTCAAGTATGCCATCACAATAGATAACAAAATTTTGGAGCCATCTACTAACGGATCCACTCCTGACCGTCCGTAGGTGCGTTGCTCAAAGGTTATCGGCACTTCGGTTATGCGAAAACCAGCCTTGGCGGTTTTGACAAGCATTTCAGACTCTATTTCGTATTCTCCCGACTTTAGCTTTTGCCCACTTAGCACTTCCCGCTTCATAGCACGGTAACCCGACTGGGAATCAGTGATGGCAACGCCAGTGAAGAGTTGGATGAGGTAGTTGAATATGCGGACGCCGAACTTGTTGAGTTGACGTGCCTCAACCCGTTTGTGGTTCATGTATCGTGAACCAATCACCATGTCTGCTTTGCCAGATAGGACGGGGGCTAAAACTTCTTGGAGTTCCTCGGGCCAATGTGACCCATCAGAGTCTAGGGTGACGACTATGTCGCCTTTGGTTTGTGCAAAGCCCGCTCGGAGCGCGTAGCCCTTGCCAAGGTGCATCTTTAAGCTGTAAACTCTCACGCCGCGTTTGCATGCAACCTCTAGCGAGTGGTCATAGGATAAGTCGTTGACCACTATGATTTCAAAAGGTAAACCGCTTTTTTGAGCCGCCTTCTTGGTGCGGTCAATGATGTTGCCTATGGTTAATTCCTCGTTGTATACGGGAATTATGATGGAGAGCAACATTTGACGTGAGCTCATTTTATTGTTAACCTCCAATGGAAGACCTTATAAAGTTTGGCTCCCCCAACGTTGTAAGCAACTCAGGGCAGTTTGAACACACGATGGCGACCACCCTAAACACCCCAACGTACGCGGACCGTAAGGTATGGTTTTCAATGTGGTTCTTGGGAGCAGTCGTAACATTTGGCGCCGCGTTTTTCCCCATGTTTTACCGATTGGTAGAGGGCAGAAACAGGCATCTTTCCCATGAAGCTGAACTGGAACGCAAAATAGCGCAGTATCTGGGCAGCAAAGGCAAACCCGTTCCTCAAACAAATAGCCACTTCAAAGTCATGAATGCGAAGGTGTGGGCGGCAAGCATCATTTTGGTGGTGCCTGCTTTTGTCATTGTCTATTTGTTGTCGCGGGATTTGGTGGTACATGAGCGTAAGCAAGACGAGTTTTTGGCGGCTGCATTGCCACAGCGTGTTTTCATGCCGCAGACTATACCGATAAAAACATATGCTTTGATAACGGTTGTTACATTGGGTGTTGGGGGCGTGTATTGGCTATACAAGGTTGTTAACTTGTATAACGCTCACTATAAAGCCGACTTAGTAGTGGAGAAAGAAATTAGCCGGTTGATGGAGGAAGAGAAACGTGTCTAGTACATGTAAGAAACGCCGTTTCGTGAGCCATGGCGGAGACATATGGGGATTTAGCAGAAAATACAACATACCCCTTGACGAGGTTTTAGAATTCAGTGGACCCATAAACTATCTAGGGCCCCCACAAAAGGCCATTGACGCCGTTAAAGAGAACGCACGTCTTATCCGTTACTATCCCGACCCAAATCCCGTTGAGTTTAAAGAGCAAATCGCCAGCTACGTCGGCGAAGGCATCGACCCAGAAAATGTGTTGCTTGGGAACGGTTCAATCGAACTTATCTACATGATTACTGAAATCTTGCCTGACAAATTCAAAGCCCTCGTTCCTATTCCTTCCTTCTCGGAATATGAGAAGGCTGCTTTGCGCGTCGGCGGTGAACCCCAATTTTTACAGTTACCTCAAAACTTCACTCTTGAAACAGAAAAAATCAAGCAAGCCATAACCGACGACACAAAAATTCTCTGCCTCTGCAACCCCCACAGTCCCTCAGGAACACTCTACACCAAACCCCAACTCCTTGACCTTGTGGAATTCTGCCACAAAAAAGACGTCATCTTTAGCGTAGACGAAAACTACATAGAATTCGACAATAACAGTCTAAAAAACACCTTGGCTGGCGCAGTTAAGGATTATGAGAACCTCTTTGTGATCCGTTCCGTCACCAAATTCTACGGTATGGCGGGCATACGCTTTGGCTACGCCCTTGCCGCAGAGACCCTGATTGAGAAGCTTGAAACGGTGCGGCAGCCATGGAGCATCAACGGATTAGCCAGCGTCGTCACATTAGCCGCACTAAATGATAAAGCTTTCATAGATAACACCAAAGCCACCATAGCCCAAAACCGCGCTGCCCTTGCTCAAGCGCTTGGTGAAATCAAAGGCTTAACGGTTTATCCCTCCGTCACAAACTTTTTGCTCATAAAAATTCAAGACCAAAAACTTAACTCAACCAAACTCAAAGAAGCCCTAGCACAAGAACACATACTCATCCGGGACTGCTGTACGTTTATGGGTATGGATGACAGCTATTTCCGTGTGACAGTCCGCTCCGCTAAAGATAACCAGATACTTGTTGAAAAAATAAAACAGGCGTTAAAATAAAGAAAAAGGGAAAAATTTTTCCCTTAGGGTCTTTTTCTAAGCATTAGTATGCCTACTATGGCTATGGCGATTATGATTGCTATGGTTGAGGCTAAAATGTACATGTCAGTGGGTGCCGTTGTAGCGACGGGAGACGGCGTTGGGGTGGGGGCTCCTTCTTCGGCTGCCATGGCTGTTTGTGCATGTGAGCTAAAGTAGCTTTCTGAACCGCCAAAGGTTGATACGATTGTGTATTTGCCTGGGATGTCGGGGGTGAACACGTAGCTGTAGTGTCCGTTGATGTCGCTTGTGACGTTTTCGATGTGGCGGTAGTTGCCGTTGGGGTCAATGGTATCTATGCTGACTGTTACGCCTTGCGCGTTGTTGGGTTTGGTTCGTTCGTGATAGAGATATTCCATCCATGCTGTCATGTCATTGTCAGATATCGCGGGTGTGCCTCTTGCGCCGGGAGATTGGTCGGTGACTGTGCCTTGGATGACTACGCTTCCTCCAAGCGATATTACTGTGTCGGGTGCCGTGACTGTTGTGGCGGTTTGGCCTTTGCCGAAGCAGTAGATGGAGTTGTCCATGTTGTCATAGTTTATCAAGTAACCGTCTGAGATTGCCATGCCGTTGGATAAGCTGGTGATGTTCCAGAGGCCTTTGCCGTTGTCTGCGTCATAACAGTAAATGGTCCATCCGCGGAGTAGCGGTTGGGTGTGGCTGTGTTCGCCGGTTGTAACGTAAACTTTGTGGTCGGCGATGTAGGTTTGGGCTGCGGGCCAATTCGGATAGGGTCCTTCGAGTTCGCCGGGGTTTAGTGAGGAATTCCAAAGCAGGTTGCCTGTCGCCATTTCATAGCAGTAGAGGATGCCTGCATATCCAGCCGAGTAGAGTTTTCCGTAGGCAGTTTGTCCATTTAAGCCATACATGTCATATTGGTCTTGAGATGCTGATGGTCCCCAGACTTGTTCGCCTGTAGCTAAACTGTAGCCGTACCATTGTCGTGTTTCCTTAAGTCTCATGGTGAAGATTCCAGCTTGTGGATCAATGGGTCCCATGGAGATTGTGCCGTTAGTTATAGGTGCACCAGTATAGTTTTTCATCCACATCAAAGACCCTCTGGATTCTGGGTTTAAGTTCAATGACCAGATGGTGTATGCGCCGACTCCGTATTGGAAGCTGCTTAATCCGCTGACGCCGATGAGTTGGTTGCTTAATATGTTGTTGATGCTGCCCAAGTTTTTAGGTACCGTAATGTTCCAGGAGTATCCGTTGCTGCCGTCGATGGTTTCGCCTATGGGTTCACGGAACATCCAGTAGAAGGCTTCTGCGCTCTGATACGCCGAGTAGGGGACGCCTAGGTTGTTGTTTGGGAACGAAAGCGCCACTGTTGAATTCCAAAGTGCTAACCAACCGTGCGCTTGGTCGTAGACGTAGATTAGTTCTTCGCCGTTGGGTCCGACTGTTCTTGTGGAGGCTGCGAATTGTGCGCCGCTAGAGGGTACGTTGGCGATGTTGCATATCCATTTGCCTGTGTAGGCGTCATACATTTGCCATACGGGGCTGTTGGCTGGCGCCGTGAAGTTGTACCAAGAGCCGTTGTTTCTTTGGTAGGAGTAGGTTGTGGCTTTGGTTTGGGTGTAAGTGGACCATAAGTATGAGCTGGCTCCATGCTGGTTGGGGGAATCGTATTCGAGGATTTGTCCAAATGACAATACTGGGTAGGTGTAGGGGATTTCGGTTGCTCCAATGTGTGCGCCGGTTTGGGAGCCTATTTGGATGGGACCTGAGCCGTTGTTGTACCAGATTTGTTCGCCTGTGGTGAGGTCTACGCAGTAAAAGCCGTATCTTGGGGCGCGGGGTTCATTGTAGTATAGTCTTCCATACATTATGATGCCTGCAGTCCACATGGTTTCGTAGGCGCTGCCTGTGAAGTAGCTGTAGTCATCGTATGGTTGTCCGACGATACCGCCGGTGGTTGTGGGTTTAGTCCATACTATGTGTGCTGTGGCTGGGGCTCTGGTTGCGTTGTTAAAGTTATAGAGCGGTGAGCCGCCTGCTAGCCAATTGCCTGAGATTTCAGACCAGTCTCGGTTGGTTGCGTAGATGGGGCGTGTCCAGTAGTCGGTTGGGAGAGGCGTGCTTGGGAACTCTAAGATGGGGTCTTCTTGGACAACTAATGTTACGGGGTCGCTGGTGCTTGCGGTTAAAGTATCGTTTATGTATGCAGCATATGCGGCTGTGTAGCCGCCTGGGGGTGGGTTTACTCCCGTGTATGTTATGCCGGGGAATTTAGCTACAAAAATGTAGTTACCCGTTTGTTCGGGGGTATAGTTTGTCCAGCCGCCGCCAACGGGGTCTGAGTCAAAGGGGCCTAGGGTTTCGTTGGTTCCGTCGGGTCTTGTGACTTCTACGGTAAATTTGAATCGGTCGCCGTATTGTCCAGATGCTGTTTGTGGAAGAGTGTCTAGCCAGAAAACGATGAGTGCAGTTTGGCCGACGCCGATGGGATTGGGTGCGACGGCGATGTAGGTCCAGCTTGCTTTTGTCCAAGGTGGGGTGTGTGCGTTGACGCTGGGTAGCGCTATTAGTGTTGCTGAGGCGATGAGTATCATAAGGCAGATGGTCAGGGCTGTTTTTGTTTTGATTCTAAAAATTCGCATAATTGGTTGTTCCTTAACATATTTAGTGCCTGAAGAAAAGTATACTATTCAGGCAATCTCTTCTTTGTTATCTTTTGTTAATAAACTTTTTGAAACCTATGCTTGTACCTTTAGTTTTATTGTACATATGTAATGTTCTACAAATCTATTAACAGCAAAAAAAAATCAATATTCTATGATATAAAAAGCGATCAAGCAACGGCTTTAATGAAAAAACGCTTCAAATATTATTATTCTTGAACCGGAATGGAGGCTACGCTTAGAACCTGTGCAATTAGATGTTGCCTAATTTCTTCGACTGAGGCGTTTTTGGCGGGTTTGGCATGATGCGTCTTGATGTGTCTTTCAATTGCATTGCTCATCATTTTGGCGTTAGGCAAAACCAGAATCGAAACTCCACATTTACAGTGGATTAATGGTAAACTTGATTTGTGAAGTTTCTTGGCAAGCTTTTTTTCTTCCAATGTACAAATGACTTGTTTATTTATTCGGGTTTTTTTCATTTTTTCCAAGATTTTGATTTGTTTATTAGTTTTTTTATTTTAAATATTTTAAATAATAAATTATGTTGTAGGCTAAACACAGTCACATAAAATAATGGCGCCAATTATTCGCCTGTCATGGTTTGTTAGTTAACTTTTTTTAGCCCGCATTATCTGCTGTGATAACTCTACATCTTTGAGGGTATTAACGTTAAGCAAAACCTCGGTTTCCTGAGTTATGATGGCACTTGTTTCAATTTTACCTTCTCCTTGAACTTTGGCGCCGTTGATGACGTTTATTCCTGAAACCGCATACCACACACCCTTGTATTCGTCTGTGGATGAAATGGATAACCCTAAATCCTGCCGCGCTTTGATGGGCACAAACACAGCCAAAAAATCCTTTCCGCACCTTTCAAACTCATCGACCACACTGTCCAAAAACTCCCCCGTTATGGCTGGCACATCAGCGGGCATGGTGAGTACCGGACCAAACCACCCCAGCATACGCACTGCCTGTTTGAGGTCATTGTGATAGCCGTTTGCTTCGGTATGCACAAACTTCCAGCCCTTCTCAACGCAGTACTTTTCTGTCTGTGGAGTGTTAGCGCTGGTTATCACGTAGAATTGGGAAATGTTTTTTGCTTCTTGGATGGCTTGGGCAACCCAGTCAATCAATGGTTTTTCCAAAAAAGGCAGCATCGGCTTCTCAGTGGGTAGCCCCATGCGGGTGCCTCTGCCTCCTGCCATAATCAACGCTGGAATCTTCAAAACAGCCCCACCGCCAAAACGACTGCAAGTACTATCAGCGCCACCGCCCTTGCCACTTCGTTGGTTGCGCCAATCATGTCTCCGGAAACCCCACCGAAAACGCTGTTTGAAACCTTATTCATAACAAACGCCACGGGAACACTGACCAAAGCTATGCCCACGGCAACTACCCCCAAAAGCAAACTGCCGGATAGCGTAAAGCAGGCAAACGCGATTACAACTGCGAACACGTAGGCTACGGCGTTTAGTTTCTTTTTGGCTTTAGCGAGAAAAATTGAGCCTAAGCCTTTATGGCTGGGTTTTCCAACCCAAACAATCGTAACCATAGCTAACTTTGCGGAAACCTCCGCGATGATTATTGCGCCAACCGCGAAAGCTGGATTGATAAAGAACAGCCCAAGAAATGCCACAAACTCCACTGCCAACGCCAAAACCGCTCCAGCGTAGGATACTGTCCAGGCGTGGGCTTTCATTTTTCGGTCATGTAGATTACGTAACCCCAAGGCGTTGCCGAGGTCAATTAAGCCATCGAAATGCTGCAGTCCAGTCAACACGGATAGAAACGCCAGTGTCATCGCTGCTGGGAGCAGTTTGCCCAGAAAAGCTGTAGGTAATGCTACTGCCATATTTGCGAAGCCCAGTAAGGCTCCAATTAGGTAGCTGCAGCCCACGAAATATGCTGCACCAAGGATGCCTATGAAGCCGCCTATGATTGGAAAAAGCCACATGTTGGCTGCCGTTGTGAAAATGAAGTCTTCCTTTCCGCCCACTGGAATTATAGTGAGGAACGACAACAAATCCCTAAAAGTTTTTATAGTTTTCACAGGCGACATATACCTACAACTACCTATATGGGAATATAGGCTTTGTCGTGACTCGGATGGCTGACCTAAAAGGAAAAAATGTGCTCGTAACTGGGGGAGCAGGCTTTATTGGCTTCCACTTGTGCAAGAAACTCTCTGACTTAACCGAAAACTTGACGAATTATGACAATCTCTCAAACGGCACACTTGAAAACGTCAAAGATGTTCCTAAAGCGAAATTCGTCAAAGGCGACATACTTGACTTAAAGAAACTCTGCGACTTACCCAAAACCGATTTAATCTATCACCTAGCCGCACAAGTTGTCGTCGGCTACTCCATGGAGAATCCGCTTGCCGATTTCGAAACCAACGCCAAAGGCACCCTTCACGTCTTAGAAAAAGCCCGCAAAGACGACGCTAAAGTTGTGTTTGCATCCAGCGCCGCCGTCTACGGTAACCCGCCCATATTCCCGACACCTGAATCATATGGTTTTCACCCCTTCTCCTGCTACGGCGTTTCCAAAGTGGTGGGCGAAGAATATTGCCAGATGTATCGTGAACAATACGGCTTAGAAGTCGTAATAACACGCTTCGCCAACGTGTATGGCTTACGATGCCACGGCGTCATCCATGATTTTCTGGATAAATTAGCCAAAAACCCTGACAAACTCGAAATCCTCGGAACGGGTCAGCAATGCCGCGATTTTGTTCATGTTTCTGATGTTGTTAACGCATTAGTAACAATGGGCACCAAAGAGGGCATCAACGGAGAAGTCTACAACCTTGGATTAGGCAAAACAACCTCTATCCTCGAATTAGCCAACCTCATCTTAACCATTCTTAACCTTCAAAACCGAACCGTCGTCACCACCACGGGTCATTCTTGGCAGGGTGATGTTACCAAAATATGGTTTGACATCACTAAAGCCAAAAAAGAGCTCGGTTGGATCCCCAAAGTCTCATTAGAAGAAAGCATTAAAGAAGTCATCGCTGCGAGGAAACTCTCCCAATGAGTGGTGCCGGGCCAGCTAAAGGTTTAATCGCGCTGCTACGTCTCCCCTACTGGCTCATGACAGGCGGGCTTTCGCTTCTGACGGCTTTAGCCATAACCAAGGCAAGCCTCGCCAATGTCCCCACTACGTTGGGCGATTTAGGCTTCGGCTGGGTTGCCCTGCTGATTTTCTTCTCCATGGCTTTCATCACTTCCGCGGGATTCGCCATAAATGACTTCTTTGACCGAGAAAGCGACGCCGTCATAAAACCCAAACGACCCATCCCCTCTGGTGCCTTAACCCTCAAACAGGTCATAGCCATCTCGGGAACCCTCTTCGCCATAGGCTTAGTTTTAGCGTTTTTGATTAATTGGCTTAGCTTCGCTATAATCGCGGTGGATTCTCTTCTGCTGCTGCTCTATTCGTATATGGTTAAACGCAAATCGGGCTTTATCGCCAACATCCTCGTCGGCATCCTAACCGGAACAGCATTTCTCTATGGGCAAGCAACTGTAACCGACACGCTTAGCCTAATCTCTTTGGCGCTGTATCCCATCGCGTTTGGCACAATAGGCGGCAACGTGTTACGCGACGTTTTAAGCGTGGAAGGCGACACCAAAGTGGGCTATCCGACGCTTCCCCAAAAAATCGGCAGCCCCAAATCAGTCAAAGTCGCAGCAATCTTCTTCCTACTCACAGGTCTCCTCGCGCCCCTGCCATCCGTGCCCCTCATCCCCGACCACTTCAGCCTCTACTACTTGCCCCTAATCCTTGTCTGGAGCGTCCTTCTCATCTACTCATCCATCCGCCTAATCACATGTGCTTCTACCGTGCAAAATGTGCGCAAATATGAGCGAATAGTCACTATGTCGATGATTCTTTTACCGCTAGCTCTTATAATGGAAGCGATACTTGGAGGGTTACTATGAGCCAAACAAAAAGCATCTGCCCCGACTGCCAAAAAAAGATCGACGCCCAACTCAGTGAAGCCAACGGCAAAATCCAAATCACCAAACAATGCCCCGAACACGGCGAATTCAAAGCCACACACTGGCAAAGCCAACCCATATTTGACCACATGGTAAAATATGACCAGTTCCAGTACCTAGGCGACCTCAAAGCATCCAAAAACCCCCAAGGCTGCCCCTACGTCTGCGAATCCTGCAAAAACCACGCATCTGGCACCGTCATCGGCGTAATTGACGTTACCAAACGCTGCAACCTGCGGTGTGCTGTGTGCTTTTCGACGTTTCCCAATCAGGAATCAACCGATTACGAACCCACCAAGCAAGCGCTCATCGATATGTTAGAGTTTGCTGCTAAGGCTTCTCCAAAGCCACCAGCGATATTGTTTTCGGGTGGGGAACCCTGCGAACGCGAAGACATGCCCGAAATCATCGCGGCTGCGCACAAGCTAAAGTTCATGACGATTTTAGCCACCAACGGCATGAAGATTGCTGATAATCCTGAGCTTGCAGCTAGATTTAAGGACGCAGGCTTAAACATCGTTTACTTATCGTTTGACAGTTTCCACGAGGACTTTAACAAAAAAATCCGCGGACGGGAACTCCTCAACTATAAACTCCGAACTATTGATGTCTGCCGCAAATACGACATCGAAATCATCCTGGTCAACACATTGATGAAGAGCCTCAACGATGAAGAAGTCGGCGACATGATCCGTTTCGCAGCCAAAAACACCGACATCATCCGCGGCTTAATCTTTCAACCCATCGCCTTCACGGGGCGAGCGACGGAGAATCCTTTCCGCGAAAACTTCCGCGAATGGAGCTTTGCTGAAGACGTCGAGAAACAAACCCACGGCGAAATAAAAACCACCGATTTGTTCCCGATGTCGGTTATGACTTCGCCGATTAAGATTATGCGGCAGTTCATGCAAAAACCTTGGCCCCTGTTTAGCTGTAGCCCACAATGCGGCATTGTGAACTGGGTTTATGTTTCGCCTCATAACGGCAAAATGTATCCGATTAACCGCTTTGTAAATTTTGACCGCTTCTTCAACTCTATCCGCAAAACCGCGGAACACGCTGAATCCAAAGGCAGAGTGCAGTTGCTTGCGCCGCTGTTTATGGGTGCAATGATTTCGATGAATATGCTCTTAGTCACCAAGGAAGTCGGCACCTTCACCTTGATGAAGAGCATCATGCAGATGCACATGAACCCCACCTACCAGTCACTGGGTAAAATCCGTCGCCGCATCTTCCTTTTGGGCTGCATGGCGTTTATGGACAGCTACAACTTTGACGTCAACCGAGTCCGCCGATGTGTCGTCCACTACATCACCCCTGACAAGAAGATAATCCCCTTCTGCGCCTACAACAACGTGCACCGTGTCGCCATCGAAAAAGACTACACCGAAAAACAAAAACAGGCTCAACCCCAAAAAATCCCCCAACAAATCGCCGTCCGTAAACGATAGTCGTTCTCACTCACTCTACTTTCTATTTTCTTGAAAAAACAAGTGGCATTTGACACTTAGTCAAGGTTTCTTGACTTACCTGTTTGTGGTTCAGATTTTGTTGGTCAAAAAAGTTTGACGAAAATTGTTTTATTGACAATTCTTCAAGGAATATCTTGAAGCTGATCTAATGAAACTCTTTGCGCTGACTTTAGTCTTTGCGCTTTTGGTTGTATCGGTAGCTCAGTTATCGCTGATTAATTTAGCGGGCGCGAACTTTTTTCCATATGGAGTGGAGTATGTGCCACCAACGTTTGCGCCCTACATAACTATTCTAGCTGATGGAAACATAACTGGTCCCAATTTGCAATGCATAAACTGTACTGGAAATTATTACAGGTTGACCAGTGATCTCCAAAGTTGCGCAATTAATATTGAGTGCAGTAATATTGTGTTTGATGGCGCAGGGCATAACATTACTATTGTCAAAGATTCTAATGCTGGCGTGTTATTGTCACGTGCCCGCAATGTGACGGTTAAGAATCTTGAGTTGCATACGAGTGTATGGAAGGAAATTTTTGTCCTAGATTCTCAATATTGTCATATAACAGGTATAACCGGAAAATGTATCGCCCTCATTAATAGCAGTTTCAATACAATTGATGAGTGTACTTCAGGTGTAGAGCTTTATAATTACGCTGCACATAACCTCATTATCCGGAATAATCTGACTGAACTCTCAGCGGCTCACACCACTGCAACTTTTAACTGTATTTATGGAAATAATATGTTCTGTGAACCATATATTCAACGCTCAAATTCGGGCACAATTCAATATTGGGATAATGGGTCACTTGGCAATTACTGGTCTCATTACTCCACAAAGTATCCTAATGGTTCTGAACTTGACAAAAAAGGCGTATATGATACACCATACGTAATATCGAAAGGCAACATTGATTGTTTTCCCCTAGTATATAATAGGAAAACCCCTGAGCTAACTGTGTTTTGCTTAGAAAACGCTGTATACGCATCGGGCTTTCCGCTAAACTTCACTGTGGATAAAGCAACGGGTTGGATAGGTTATAGCTTAGATGGACACGCTAATGTAACCGTCACTGGCAACGTGACCGTCAATGGGCTGGCATCAGGTTTTCATAATTTAACCGTATATGCTACCGATCTTTATGGAATAGGTGGCGTTTCAAAAACAGTTACTTTTACAGTAACGAACCTTTTTCCAACGATTATTGTGATAGTATTATCTGTATCGGTGTCGCTGCTACTGTGTGTAGCTTATGTCCAAAAAAGACGATCGCATACAATGGGTTAGTTTGTTACTTGTATGTTTAGGATGCAGTAGTTGTAGCCTTCAAAAATGTAGGTTCCTGACTCGTCTTGATGCCAGAGCTCAAAAATCACGGAGTATTCGCCGGGGCTGTTTAGGGTGAGGACGGCGGAGTTTTCGGCTGTGGCTCCATTTTGAAGATTGTCAATGGTGAAGGTTTGGATGGGTTCGGCGGCTACGGGTAGGGTGCCTAGGTTTCGGGTGACCTTGACCTGCACCTCATAGTTGATGGGGTCGTTCATGTGGTTGACGACGTCGACGTAGACTTGGAAGGTGCTGTTCTGGTTCGCAACTAAAGTCGCCGGGTAGTCAAGGGCGTTTTTTTGTGAGTCCAAAATGTAGATGGTGCTGTAACTTTCGGGCTCAAGGTACAAAGCGGCAACCACAAAGTATCCTGCCACGACTGAGCAGACCACAATCAAGGCCACAAGAACTGCGACTAGGAAGCCTTTGTCATCGTCTATACGGACTATTCTTCCAAGTTTGTCGGATTGTAGTCGCATCCAAGAAGCCCCTAAATATTGTACTAAATATCTGAATCCCCGACTTAAATGGTTTAAGCTTAGGTTTGCCGTAGCTGCGGAATTTGTATGTGGTGGGGATTTCTAGTATGGTGTAGCCTTCTTTGGCGAATTGAATCAGCATCTCAGTGGCAAACGCCATATCGGTTTCTTTGAAGTGCATTTTATCTATAACTTCGCGTGAAATTGCCCTAAACCCTGATTGGGAGTCGCTTATGATTTGGCTGTAACAAAAGTCAAAGAAGAACGTGATGACCTTGTTTCCAAGGAAGTTGAAGAAGCCCATGGCTTTGTTGGGGTCATACATGCGGGTGGCTAAAACCATGTCGGCGTCTTTGGAGACCATGTGTTCGATGAGGCGGTTAATGTGCCTGAATTCGTAGGTGCCGTCAGCGTCAACCATGATGATGATGTTGCCTTTGGCGTTTTTCATGCCTGTTCGCAGGGCAACGCCGTAGCCTCGTCGGGGCTCGATGATTAAACGGCAGAAATTAACTTTCTTCACAATCTCTATGGTTCCATCGGTGGATTTGCCGTCCACAATAATAATTTCATGTGGATAATGGAGGTATTTGTGTACAGTAGTAACTGCATCTAGTATAGTGCCTGCTTCATTTAGTGTGGGAATGACCACCGAGACCATTTCAACTTTTGACGTCATGCGCTAACTTCCAATTCAAGGGGCTAATATGTTTCCGCTTCATGGTTAAATAAGTTCTTCGTATATCTGTGTTAACTTCTCAACATTGGTTTCCCAGCTGAAACGTTCTTCGATGCGTGAACGCATTTCTTGGCGTTGCCGCGAGAAATCAACTTGAGCAAATTCTAACACGGCTTTTGCAAGCTTTTCGGGTTGATTGGGAGGTACCAGTTTTCCGTATTCGGGTAACAGAATCTCTCCTATTCCTCCGACGTCGGTGGCGACTACGGGTAAACCGCAAGCCATTGCTTCTAATGCTACCAACGGCAAGCCTTCCCCTGATTTAGAGGGCAACACAAACAAATCAGCCAAATTATAATACGAAGGCAAATCCTCATCGCTCACAAACCCTGTCAACCTAAAGTTGCCTTCAATCCCCCGTTGCGCAACCTGCATCTTTACGCTTTCCGAGTCGGGACCTTTGCCTACAACCACAAACACCACACGCGGGTTCTTCTTCACTGCGATTGTGGCGCTGTCAAGAAGGGTGTCTACGCCGTTTTTGTAAACCAGTCGCCGCACCGTCAAAACCACAACTGCATCTTTTGGAATGCCGAGTTTGCGGCGCATTTCTTCACGTTTGCCAGCGATTAAGCGGAACCTTTTGAGGTCCACGCCATTATAGATGAGGGTAACTTTGGAAGGTTTTGCTCCTAACCGTAGCACATATTCTTTGGTGGCGCCGCTAATGACAATGATTCTGTCGGCAGCGTTCAAATTCTGTTTTCCCACAGACAGGTCATTAACAAGTTCGACTTGATCAAAGAAATTGTTGTACTCAATGAACGTGTTGTGTTGGGTGAGCACAAACGGTTTGCCGTATTGTTTGGCGAGTTTGCCCGCGAGTAGCGAGGTGAGGTAGGGGTGACCGTGGGCGTGCACGATTTTGCTTTCTGAAACTGCTTTTACAAATGTGGGGAAACTTGGCACAGTGGGGATGGAGTAGGGAATGCCCAATCGGAAGCCAGTGTTGACTGATTCATAGCAATGCACAGGCACGCCATCGACAGAATATGTTTTGGGGGTACCTATCCGATTGGTGACAACTGTAGGAGAATAATTTGTATGGAGCAATCGCTTGCTTTGTTCGTTAACGACTTTTTCTATGCCGCCGACGTGGGGCAGAAAAGTGTGCGTGACGATGCAGAGCCGAGTTTGCGCCATGGAACCAACGTTAACTCCACAATTCAGGATATGTTATAACTCTTACGGTAGCCCCCACAGCGTAACTCGCCTATGGTTTGGCTTCGGCGTTTTTAAGCGCATTCGTATACACGTTCGATGACGCACCAGCTACCAGAGCTCCGATTGCATCGTTTGTCAGGGGCGGCAGTTCTTTTAAGATGCCAGGTTTGGCTTGGTCAAAGCGGACAAACTCAAACATGCCCCGTGACCCGCCAATGTAGGTGGCGATGGCTATGCCGATAAGCTCATCCGCAACTAGTCCTGGTCTGCCCATAAAACGTTCCACCGTTAAACCAGGGATTCTGCCATTCTCCGCTTCTTGTTGCGCATGGAAGGCTGCGACGATAAGTGTGGATATGTTGACGTCTTTTAGGATGTCGAGGAATTCGGCTTTGAGGGCTTGGGTGGCTTTTTCGGGGGTTTCGATACCGGGGTGAGGCACATACATTTCTAGCGCGCTGTCAATTAAGCTTTGAAGGGTGATGCCTCTTTCTTCGAGGTAGCTTAGCAGGGGCGGGGTTTGTTGGGTCATAAGTTTAACCGTCTTTTTTTAGGGTAAGGACAGTTTTAAGTGTTATGAAAGGCAAAGTTGTTTTCACCCTTATTTTGGCTGTTGCCTCATTTAGCGTTATCTTTTCTGTTGCTGATCGCTGCTTCCTTCACCAATCTATTTGGGGTCTATTTGGATCCTATTAGTGGTTCTATGCAGAAACCTATAGGGGGTCTACTTTCCTAAGGGGGGTAGGTCACTAATGGTGCAGAAACAGCCTAAACTATGTTAAAAACCAAGTTTCCCTGCCTCACTGAAAATAGAAATACCGCTGTCAAACTCATTTAGCTACATAATTGTTTCAGGGCGTAGCCAACAAACCATTTTATCCCCCTCAAATCATAAAACCCAAGGAGCGATAGCAAATAACAACCTCTTCTCAAGCTAAAGAAAAAGAAAACCCCCAACCAGCGGCGTTTCTTAGTCCCCAAGCTACTGCCTATGCCAGCTTAACTATCTACAACAATATTGTCATTAACGTTAGTTTGACCTCCAAAAAAGCCGAGGACCGCCCAGAAGCATCTAAACCGTCTTAATGGTTGTGTGCTGGGTTGTTTTATTGCCTGATTTCTTGCGTTTTACCTTTGGTGTTTAGTTGGCTGGGATTTCCGTAAGCCTTATATGAAAAGCATGGATAAACCATCCAACTCAGGGGCTCTACTTTGCAAAACACCAAGAAAACCCACAATGTTCCCTTCAAAGTTTTATCCAACGGCGGGTTAACTAAATGTTTGGCAAGTAAAACCTTATTTGAGTGTTTAACTGTTCCTAACAGTGTTTGGAGGAAAATAAGATGAAAGTTGTTGCTTCATGGAGCGGCGGCAAAGACAGCGCCTACGCATATTACCTAGCAAAACAAGAAGGCCACGAAATCCTGAGCTTTCTTACTATGATGATGAGTGAATCCAAATCAAACTTCCACATGATACCTGCTGGCATACTTGACGCCCAAGCCAAAGCCATCGGAATCCCCCTAATCAAAAAAACCACCTCCCCAGAAACCTACGAAGCCGATTTCAAAGCCGTCCTGCGCGAATGCAAAGCCAAAGGCGCCGAAGCCTTAGTCACAGGCGACATCTACGAAGTCGCAGGCCACGAAGAAGGTTGGCTTGGACGAGTCCTCAAAGAAGTCGGCTTAGCCGCAGTCAAGCCACTTTGGATGGGCGACACCAAACTAATCTATCAATACTACCTAAAATCGGGCTTCAAAGCAACAGTGGTACGCACCAACCGCGACCTCAGCCTCGACTGGCTTGGCCGCGTCTTGGACCAAAAATTCTACGATGACATCTTAAAGCTTCCCGGCGTAGACCCCTGCGGCGAAGGCGGCGAATACCACACGGTCATCACCGACGGACCCGGCTTCACACAAAAAGTCGAACTCGTCGAGTCTGAAAAGAAACGCTTAGATAATGGCTTTGGGTACTTAGAAATCAAACAGTATAAAGTAACTCCAAAGTAAGGCTGAACCCCGATGGATGTCATATTTGCAAATAACGAGTTAAAGGCGAAAGCCTTCCTCCAAGAAATCGAAGGCAAAAACCCCCTTTTCATCGCAACCATCGCCACCACCGAAACCGGCAAAATCCCCGGTCTCTCAGCGGCAGGCGCAAACCCCGACTTCACCGACTTCACCCCACCCGCAGACGCCGAACTCCTCCTTTTAGGAAAATGCAGAAGCATCCGCGGCGTCCCCATCACCCCCGACGGCATCCCCACACCCGCACTCATAACCACCTCCGCACTCCACTTAGCCGACATACCCGTCGTAGTGGTTAATGGTGGCGTTAAAGTCCAACCCCAAATCCCCTACATCGACGTCAACGGCAGCCCCGGACGCGACATCCGAAGCGGCGACTCCGTCGACAACGTCGAAGAAGTCATCGAACGCAGCAAAGTCATCGGCGAACAACTCGCCAAAACAGCCGATTACCTCGTCATAGGCGAAAGCATCCCCGGCGGAACCACCACCGCCCTTGGCGTACTCTCAGCTTTGGGAGTAGATGCGCAAGGCAAAGTCAGCAGCACGCTCCCCCTAAACCCTCACAGCCTCAAAGCCGAAGTCGTCGCCGCAGGACTCAAAGCGGCAGGAGAAAAATTCGGTAGCCTCAAAGCCAACCCCATCAAAGCAGTTTCAGCTGTGGGCGACCCCATGATGGCGGCGCTGGCAGGTCTGGTCATAGGCGGTTCACGTCAAGCCCCAATTCTGATGGCAGGCGGCACCCAGATGACTGCGGTTTTAGCTGTGATAAACGCGCTTGAACCCAAGGCGCTGTGCAACGTCGCCGTCGGCACGACCCGCTGGGTGGCTAAAGACAAAAACTCTGACATCTGCGGCATCGTGCGCCAATTCTGTGACGTCCCCATCTTGGCGGCAGACCTAGATTTTGGGCCCTCTGCGTTTCCAGGTCTACAAATCTACGAAACTGGTCTCGTTAAGGAGGGGGTTGGTGCTGGTGGCGCTTCGATTGCGGCTATGGCCAAGACTGGCGGCGCAGTAACCAAGGGTATCCTTCTTAAGGAGATAGAGCGTAATTATGCTCAATTAATGAGCATAAAGTGACGCGGCTTGGCGATAAAACAACTTAAGAATTTGCTTTCTTTCTTAACCGTTTTCCCAGTCTCCATGGACGAAAACCTGTTTACAGACTGCGCGCGCAACATGTGGGTTTTTCCGCTGGTCGGCGCGTTTTTGGGTTTGTTAGCGGGTTTGTTCGGCTGGGTTGCCTATTATTTTCTGCCTTCCCTAGTGGTGGGCGCTATTGCTTTGGCTTTGTTGCTTTGGATGACCGGGCTGCATCACACTGATGGACTGCTGGATTTCGGCGACGGCGTCATGGTACATGGCTCTGCGGAGAAAAAAATTGAGGTTATGCATGACCAACTCACAGGTGCAGGCGCCATCGGGCTCACAATGATGACGTATTTGATTACTGCCTTCGCGTTTGCAGGATACGGTCAAGTCGTCAATTATGGTGGCTTCTTTTTTGTTCCCCTGATTTTCCCCGCCCTAATCATGGTTGAGTTGGGGGCGAAGCTGGCGATGGTTGTGGCAGCGTGGGCAGGCAAATCCGTCCATGAAGGCATGAACTCCCCGTTCCTTGCAGTAATGCATGGACCCAACGGCAACTGGCGACTATTAGCAGCTATTGCGGTTTCAGCGATAATTGCTGTGCCACTGCTCGGTTGGATGGGCCTCTTTGCTATCGTAGCGGCAGTTTTCACGGGGTTTGTGATGGTTGTCGTGGCACATCGTCACTTTAACGGCGTTACAGGCGACGTGTTTGGCGCTACCGACGAAATAACCCGCATGGTCTGTGCCGTTGTGATCTTGGCGGTGGCCACATGGCTATAACCGCGTTGGTTATGGCAGGCGGTAAAGGCACCCGCATGAAGTTGCCCCAAGAGAAGCCCCTAATCGAGGTCTGCGGCAAACCCACAATCACCTACGTACTAGCCGCGCTTAAAGCAGCTAAAAAAATCAGCCGCATAATCGTCGCCACCAGTCAAACAACCCCCCAAACCACTTCATTAATGCGCACGCTTGGCGTTGAAGTCATAGAGACACCCGGCAACGACTACGTATCCGACATGGGTTATGTTGTCTCTACACTCAAGTTGGGTGTGTTTTTGGCGGTTGCAGCGGATTTGCCGTTGGTAGAGCCCTTGGTGATTGATGATATTGTAACGCATTATGAGCGTTGCGGCAAACCTGCCCTAACCGTTGCAGTGCCCTTAGAAACCAAAGCTTCATTGGGCATGTGTATCGAGTACTGCTTCCAAGAGGCGGGGCGCGATGTAGTTCCCGTAGGCATCAACGTCATCGACGGATCCAAACGCTATGGTGACGAATGGCTCGACCAAGACATCTACATCTTGGATAATCAAGAAATCGCCATCAACATCAACACGGTTTCAGAATTGCAGCTGGCAGAGCGACTGTTAGCCCAAAAAACTGGCGGCTGCCCCTGACCCCGCTGATAAAGACATCTGCCCTTCCTTCTTTCTACAGGATTCCAACATACGTTTGGGCTTGTTTTGTGCCAATAGTGACCTACCCCTCTTAGGTTTCTGCATAGAACCACTAATAGGATCCAAATAGACGCCAAATAGGTTCGATAAACAGCAGAGAAAGCGATGATTAGCAATTGCCAGCGCAATACATTCCGCCGCTATCAGGGCAGGTTAAGAGACATTCATGATTTCGCCGTCTACGATGACCATCTCGACTTTGATATCTTTGATTTTGTTGGTCTCGGCGGTTAGGGGGTCAGAGGAGAGCACGGTTAAATCAGCCAGTTTGCCCTCTTCGATGGAGCCTTTTTGGGTTTCCTCGCCTGAAGCGTAGGCTGCATCCAACGTGTAGAGCCGCAACGCCTCCAAGGGACTTAGCTGCTGCTCCGCTGAGCTTGGGCGTTCCACGAGTTCCTGCATGCCCAGCAGGGGGCTGAGGGGCTCCATGGGGCAATCTGAGCCGCCAGCAACCTTCACGCCCGCCTCGAGGAGGGTTTTTAGGGGGTGTAGCCAGCTTGCACGTGCTTTGCCAAGGTGTTCGGAAGCTGACCAGACGGCGAATTCGGTTGTGACTACTTTAGGCTGGATGGTTACCACGGCGTTTTGCGCTTTTAGGCGGTTAAGAAGAGTTGGGTTTAGGAGGGCGGCTTGTTCGATGCGGAATCGAATGTTGCGCTGCTTTGCGGTTGCCTCGATTACGGATAGGGTGATGTCGATGGCTTTGTCGCCCATTGCGTGGATGACCGGTTGCAGCCCCGCCGCCAAGACCGCCTCAACCGAGTTCTGCAGGGTTTGGGGGTTGTAGTAGAGTTTGCCGCTGTTGCTTGGCTCGTCGCTGTAGGGCTCCGCGAGGGCGGCGGTTTTGGAGTCCAAGTAACCATCAGAGAAGAGTATGACGCCGCCGAGGCGCATCCTTAGGGGGTTTTTTGTGTGGAAGGTCGGGGCTTGTTTTAGGCAGGTTTCGGGGACAATCACGTTAACCCTTAGGGGCAGCTTGCCTTCCGACTCGAGTCGCTTGATGAGTGTGAGTTCGACTTCGGAGAGGATTATCCAGTCCACGCTGGTCAACCCCGCCTTTAGGACCTCTCGGAGGGCTACCGAGGTGGCGTCGGCGAGTTCGTCTGGGGTGGGTTCGGTGACGGCTTGCCAGATGAGGTTGGTGGCGCTGTCCCGAAAAACCCCAGTCAACTCACCCGCTGAGTCCCTGTCGATGGTTCCTCCAGTTGGGGTGGGGGTTTGTTTGGTCACATGAGCCTGCGTTAGGGCTTGGGAGTTGGCGACGCAGACAAAAGCGGCTTCATGATAAAGAATCACAGGGTTATCTGGAACTGCCACATCCAAGTCGACTGCGGTAAGGTAGCGGTGTTCGCAGAGGCGTGCGTCGTTCCAGCCGCGTCCAATTATCCAGCCGCCCACAGGCATCCGAGCAGCCTTCTCACGCAGCAACCGCTGCACATCAGCCACCGAAACGGCACCTGTGAGGTCAAGCCAGAGTAGGCATCGCCCAAAATCCGCTACATGAATATGAGTATCAATTAAGCCCGGGACAACGGTTTTGCCTTCGAGGCGCAGAACTTTGGTGTCTTTGCTGATTAGTGCCTCGATTTCTTGGTTGGAGCCGACTTTGAGGATGCTGTTTTGCTGTATTGCTACGGCTTGGGCGTGGGGTTGGTTGGGGTTTAGGGTGTGGATGTTGGCGTTTAGGAGGGCTAAGTCCGCGGGCAAAGAGTCACTTCCATCTCCTCGTCTCAGCCGATGGCTAATAACGTTTTGCATCCTTACAGTTTTCTGTTGAGGCGGGTTTTGTTTCTTTCACGAACAAAGTAACTAACTGCAAGAACCACCGCGATGATTATGGCAACCGTAGCTACAAGGACCCAAGTTGCAGGCGTCACCGATATGTCGATGCCGCCGGGTGTGGGAGTCGGAGTTGAGGTTTGACCTTCGCTTGTAGTGATGTTTTCTCGGAAGGCATAGAGGTTCCAGTCGTTGCAGCCGATGTAGAGCATATTGTTAGCTATCGTGGGTGAGGACCAGCTGCTGCTGGGCATATAGGCTGTATCTAGTTTGGCGCCTTCGTTAGTTGCGTCAAGCACGAATACGTGGCGTTGGCTGGTAACATCATAAACTTTGCCATCGGCGTAGGTTGGGGCAACGTAGAGTTCGTCGCCAGTGTAGAAGCTCCAGACCACTTCGCCAGTGTCAGCGTTAAGATAAGCAATGTTGAATTTGTCAATTATGATAACGTGACCGTCGACGTAGATGGGGGAGTTGTAGATGAATTCGCCAGCGTCTTTGTTAGTGAAGTTCCACAATACGTCACCTGTGTCTTCGTTTAGGGCGTAGTAGGTGATGGTGTTGGTGGGCACAAAGACTTTCCCGTCTGCCACCGAGGGAGAACCCAAAAGTTCGGTTCCGCCGATGAAAACGGGCTGGTAGGGGATATCTTGAGTCCAAATGGTGGAGCCAGACTGCGCGTTAAGCTTGTAGAGGACACCAGTTGTGGGACCCTCCGCAGTGAAAAAGACCGCGCCATCCGAAACGGCGGGAGAACACCCGATTGGACCAACGGTCGCGACTTTCCAAACCACCTTGCCAGTATCAGCGTTTAAAGCGTAGAGGTTACCATCCAGAGACCCTATGTAGACCATGCCGCCTGACACTGTGGGCGAAGAGGTCATCACGATGGTGGCGTAGGTGGCTTCTTGTTTGCCATTC
Organism: Candidatus Bathyarchaeota archaeon; assembly: GCA_026014745.1. Classification (NCBI taxonomy): domain Archaea; kingdom Thermoproteati; phylum Candidatus Bathyarchaeota; species Candidatus Bathyarchaeota archaeon. The sequence goes on from JAOZHS010000002.1 coordinate 755,533, forward strand.
ACAAAGGTTTTCCAAAGCATATTCCCTGAATAAGCGTCTAAGCAGTAGACGTTGCCGTCGTCTCCGCCGGTGTAAACTTTGCCGTTAGCCACAGCCATGGAAGATTGAATGGGAGCGTTTGTGGCGAAGCTCCAAAGTAAATCGCCGCTCCATGCACCCACGGCGTAGACATTTTTGTCTTGGGAGCCAAAGTAGACGACGCCGTCAACGATAGTGGGGGAAGAAATTATGGAGCCGCCTGTCTCGAACTTCCAAGAAAGCGTCAGGTTGTTTGGTCCCATAGGCGCAGTTGAGGAATGGGTTGTGTCGCTGCCCCACATAGACCAGTTACTCACAGGCACAGGGTCGGTTCCCATTGCCCAAAGCTGATTAGCAGTAGAGTACTCGTTACCCGAGATAGTGTCCACCGCGGTGGTGACTTCGCCGGGGATTATGTAGAGGTTACCGTAGGCGACTATGGCGGATTCTTTGGGACCTAAAGCTTCCATGGGGAGCCGCCAAATCACATCGCCTGTCTGGGCATCAAGACAAGCATATTCAGAATAGCCGACCTCATCGTTATAGTAAGCATTTTGTCCAGTGGTAGCGTAGACTTTGCCGTCGGCAACCGTGGGAGCCCCTGGAAACATCAAAGGACCCGGACCAGTGTACTTCCAGACCAAGCTGCCAGTTTCGACGTCAAAAGCGTATAGGCAGCCATCCTTGTTTAGGGCATAGACGTTGCCGTAGCCAACTGCGGTGCCAACGCAGAAGTAGCCGTCACTCTCAGGACGATAAGTCCAAAGGATATCGCCGTTGGTGGCGTTAAAGCAATAAAGCGTGTTATCGTCGGTTCCGCCTCGCAGAAATCGACCCTCATAGTAGGAGCCGCTAAAAATCATCGGACCCTTAGTAAGGGTATCCCAGACCACATCGCCTGTTTTGGCGTCTAAGGCCATCTGATGATTATCAAAAGAGCCAGGGAAGATGAGCCCACCACCGTAGGTTACGCCTGAACCGGTGCTTCCGCCTCCGGGCACGAAGGTTTTCCACTCTACTGTGGGCGGCGCCGAGGGGTTAGAGAAGTCCCATGCGTAGATGTAAGCGCCGATTTTGGTGTAGAACAGTTTCTCTTCAGGACTATACACGTTAGCAATAAAGAGAGGACCCGTGTCAGCGGTGAATTCGTCGCTGGTCCAAATTATGTCTCCCGTGTTGGGGTTTAGGCAGGTGCCCTCCACAACCATGTGGGAAGAGTCAATTTTGTAGGCAACAGGCCAGGTGCCGACCATGGCTATGTCTTTTTGCCAAACGATTTCGCCTGCTTGATTTACGGCGACGACGCTGTGGCTGGTGCAGACATAAATCATGCCGTTAAACGCGACAAGGTAGGGTCCGATGCTGGTTATGTTGGTTTTCCACAGCACGTTGGAGGTTGCGGGGGCGGGTCCGCTGGAGAAGCGTGAAAAGGAGGAGTCAGCTTGGAATTGGGGCCACTCGTATTGGTTGAGGTTGCCGCCAGAGGAGGTTGCGGTGACCTGCGCGTTTGCAGTGTTTGGGATGGGTTGGAGTGAGAGGGCAGCAGAAACTGCTGACACCACAAGGATTAGAATTAATATGGATACGGTTTTACGGTTTTTATTAATCGACGGTGCCCCCAAGAGGTACAATATCGCATGTGAGTGCGTGCTCTTGCCCACAAAAACAGTTTATGAAGTTGTTGGGGTATAAACCTTACGTTAAACCGCCACCCACAGCAACAAAGCGAAGTCTAAGGCTAAAACCCGTGTTTGCAGTAATTTATTAATCTCACAACTGCTCTAGAACATCAACTCTGCAGCCTGTGTGACTTCATGCGTGTTTGCCTCATAAACCCACCGCGTATGCAACCTAAACTCTGGGGAAAACCCAGCATTCTTCAACCCCTAGATTTAGCCTACATCGCAGCCGTCCTAGAACAGGAGCATGAAGTCCAAATTATCGACGCCGCCAACGAAGGCTGGAAAACCCTTCAAGAAGTCGACGGCAACAAGTACCGCCAAGGGCTAAAAAACGAGGAAATCCAGCAGCGCCTCAAACACTTCAACCCCGACGTGGTAGACATCACAATCCCATTCTCGGGCTGGTGCAAACCCGCATATGAAATGGCAGCCTTAGCCAAAGAAACAAACGAAAACGTCGTCACGGTTCTGAGTGGGCTGCATCCGTCGGCGCGCCCCAATGATTGTCTAAGCCACGCAAACGCAGATTACGTTATCATCGGCGAACCCGAACTCACCGCACAGGAGTTAGTTAACAGCCTAGAAAAGGATGGCGAAGTGGACCGCAAAGCAATCAGAGGCATAGGCTACAACCAAAACGGTCAACCCATCATCAATGCGCCTCGACCAGTCATCCAAAACCTCGACACACTCCCGATGCCAGCGAGGCATCTGCTACCCATGGATGAATACTTCGCTGCGGTCAAAGAGAACCAGCTTCGAGGCGAAATCGGCAAGCACTGGACTACCATGATAACCAGCCGCGGATGCCCCTTCAACTGCGTATTCTGCACCGTCCACACCCTAATGGGCAAACAATGGCGAGGCAGGAGCCCAGCAAACGTCGCCGAAGAAATCCAACAACTCAAAGACACCTACAATGTGGAACAGATAGATTTTAGCGACGAAAACATCTGCCTTGACAACAAACGCATGGAAGCCATCTGCGACCTCATCATAGAACGCAAATTCAACATTGAATGGTTCACGCCTAACGGTGTCCGCGCTGATACCCTCACGCCTGAGCTTTTGCAAAAGATGAAGGCTTCGGGATGCAAAAAAATCCGTCTCGCCCCGGAATCTGGCGTGCAACGCGTGGTGGATACAATCATTAAAAAGAACCTCAAACTCACCGATGTAGAGCAGGCAATTGTTTGGGCGCGGCAAGCAGACATTCATGTGGGGCTCTTTTTTGTTTTGGGGCTTATTGGCGAGACAAAAGAAGACATTGAGCAAACAATCGCCTACGCCTACAAGTTGCGTAAGTTGGGTGCGGAGAGTTTCCATTTCAGTATTGCCATGCCTGTGTATGGCACTGAACTCTATGAGCAAGCATCCAAAGGCGGCTACTTACGTGCCTGCTTTAGCGACGAGGCATTAGCAGCATCAGAACCGCTCATTGAAACCCCAAACTTCACCGCCGAGGAACTCATTGAGCTTTGCAAGCGGGCTAACCAAGTTAACTCCACGGTCACTTGGGGCAAAATGTTGAGTGCCGCAAAGCACCCCCGAAAAGTGTTAAGCTTTCTACGTAGCCGAGTTTGAGACCACTACATTGTAAACTTGGGCTGCGACTACTTGTGCACCTGCTTCATTTAGGTGGACTCCGTCGCGGTAATATTCGGGGTGACCTTCAAAAAGAGTAAACAAATTTATGGTTGGCACATCGGCTTCCTCAGCGGCTTGTAGGATGCTGGGGATTATTGTTTGCTCGAGATATTGAGGGTCGATTCTGCCATGTCCGGTTTGCACCTCTAACACTGGAGGAGGCAGCATTACCCATATTTTGGGGTTGCTTGGAAGGGCTTTGAAGGCATCTATCAGCGTTACGTAGTCGCCTACAAAGCTTGCATTATAAATCTCTAGGTTTGGTTGGGCATCGTTGGTTCCCAGCATAATGAACACCATGTCGGGCGCATACTCCAAAGCATCATCGTGGAATGTGCTTGTGTTCATGTAGGGGGTGTCGGTGTTAAGCAGAACCGTTGTTGAGCCAACGCCGAAGTTGCCGACTGGATAAATTGTGCCATTGTTCACGGCGCTATCGTAGCTTGAGGGGGTTATAGTGGAGTTGCCGATTGTGTAGGGTGCATTGCCGCCCAGCATCTGCCAAAGGTCATAGGTGTAACCTGAGGATTGGGTTAGGCTGTCGCCGATGCAAGCAATGCGGATTTCATTTGATGAGGGCTGGTTGGGGGTAGACAAAACAATAAACGCCACTATCCCTGATGACACGAATAGGACCACTAAACAGGCGACCAAGATTTTTCCAGTCTTGTTCATACAAAACTCAACCAATCAGTTTATCCAAGTATGGTATCTTTTTGAGTAAGATAACTATTCCCAAAGAAACAAACAGAACAATCACCGTCATCAAAGGAACCTCAATGATGGGATTGAGTGTGTTTCGGTTGAGCGCGAATCCGAAGTAACCGTTCTGGATGGACTCTAAAATTATCACGTGCAGGAAGTATATGCCTAAAGTGTTATCGCTAATGGCTTTAATTAGCTTGTCACGTCGGGAGAGACCGAATTCTTGTTGAGGCGAAGGTGATTTGAGGGTAAGTAATAGTAAAAACAACATCACCGACGTTAGAATGACAGTGGGGCTGATGTATTCTTGGAAGAAGTACATGTCTGTGCCGTTTGTTGCAGCCAGCACGTAGGTGCCAATCGCAGTCAAGGCTATTCCCAGAAGCATCAAAAGCCCAATAGTTGAACGACGCATATTCACCGAAGTGAGGAAGATTCCTAAAACAAAGTAGCCCACAAACCCGCCTATCACGAAAACGTTGGGGCTCAACAGGTAGGGCCCTATTAAACCGAAAATAGGCAAAATAGCCACGCCCACAACCCATATGGCTATGAAGTATTTTACAAGCGTCCGATCTGCGTTCGCCAAAAGCGCTCGCAAGAGCGGCGTCAAAATGTAGAGACCAAAAAGGACGTAGATGTACCAGAACTGGGTGTATGGACCATTGAGTAGCCCTTGCAGGATGGCGCCAAAAGAGAAGGGTATGCCTATGACTGCGAAGGTCCAGACAAAATAGATGGCAGCCCAAAAGAGGAAGGGCAATCCTATGCGGGCCCATCGTTTCTTAAAGAAGACCCTAAGACTTTCTTTTTCTTTTCCGGGTTGAAGTAAAAGCGCGCCAGTTACCATCAAAAACAGCGGAACCCCAAGCACGCCTAAAGTTTGATAAATATCCGCGACGGCCCAAGTGGTGATTCCCAGCGGAGACAACGCATGGAGTTCTTGGCTGCTTATTATCCATTGACCTGTAGAATGAAGCAGAATAACCCCTACAATGGCTACCGCCCGAATCAAGTCAAAATTGTAGACACGACTTTTAGGCGGGTTGAGGTTTTCCATGCTACACCTTCTCAACTCACACCCTAATTGAATTTGCGTTAATATGCTTTAGCAAAAAAAGCTTCAACGCCCCGTATGCAGGCAAGCCTAAGTTATGGCGTTGTAAATTTCAGTTGCTATAACTTCTGAACCGTTAACGTTTGGGTGAACACCATCTTCGAAGTCGTTTGGACTATTAAGCAACGGAGTATGCACATCGATTGTTGGCAAGTTTAGGTCGATTGCAGTTTGGTTGATTAGCGGTATTATCTCATTATCCAAGACTTCAGGGGGAAGACCTATGGTGTTGTTAAAAGCGGGTGGTGGAATGACAATGTAGATTTTGGGGTGGGAGGAAAGGGATTGGAAATTAGAAATTAACAGTTTATAGTCATCGACGAAGTTGCAGCGGCGTTCCTGACAAAAGAAGGCATCATTTGTCCCAAGCATAATCACCACAATATCGGGGTTAAACCGCTCAGCAACATAAAGTAACTCAGTCTGATTTAGGTAGGGCTTGTCAGCTTGAAGCGACACAGTGGTTCGACCGACCCCGAAATTCATTACACGATAGCCATCTCCAAGCATCTCCGACAGGATCTCCGTGTACTCGGTGTCAGATGTTATGCTGTCACCAACACATGCCACACGTATAGGACTTGCAGGAGTGGCGCCGCGGGTTTCAAAGAAGAGAACTGCCAAACTGGCGACTAAAATAACTGCAAATAACACAGCGGCTAACTGTTTTGTGGAGGGCTTCATCCTCAAAAACGTGTCTAGCTATTTCCTATAAGGTTTTTGCAATTGCATTAACCTTTTTTGGGCAGGTACAAAAAGGAAAAACAACATCAACCCTAAAGGAGAAGATGCCTACGCCACAGCCGTTGGACAGCCGCATGTTTGCGAAATTGCTCAACCAGAAATTTAGCTTTGTATACTCGATTTACCAATGATTTTATAAGTTTAAGAAATGTTGGCTAGAATGGTTTGCATGACAAAACTGTGGGTTTTCGTCATATTGATAACGTTAACATTGTTAACGTCGGTTTTTATTGGAAATGCCTCCGCAGCCAATAGCCCGAACTGTTATGTGGGCATAACATTTGGCGGAACCACAGTGGAAGAAGCAAAACAACTAATCGACCAAGTAAAATCGTACATGAACCTTTTTGTGGTTGCGTCATGGACCATAAATGGTGGACCAAACGCGTCTGGGCTAACAGAAATCTGTGATTATGCCACAGCCGCCAACATGCACGTCATCGTTTACTTCAATTTTATTTTTCAAAACTACACTGGCAGCATTGGAAGTCGCTATAATTCTACCACTTGGGATGACTACGATATGTCGCCGTGGCATCGAGACTGGCTAAACGAAGCAAATGACCGCTATGGCGACAAATTCTTAGGCGCCTACCTCTATGATGAACCAGGAGGAAAACAAATCGACTGTGGCTACTGGAACAAAAACAACGCCACATTCGCAGGCACCCCCATCACAATCTATCGCAACGCCACAACCTACGATGACGTCGCCAGAATCTTCACATCCAACATCGCCCGCAGCGGAAGCATGCAAGTCCTCACAAACACCACTTATCGATACAATCTAACGCACACAATTCCCGTCTTCACTTCAGACTACGCACTTTTCTGGTTTGACTACAAAGCAGGATTCGGCACCGTTTTTACTGAAATAGGAGAATTACACGAACAAAACAGAAAAATAGAACAAATCGCGCTGTGCCGAGGCGCCGCTAACGCTCAACACAAAGATTGGGGCGCGATAATCACGTTTGCCAGTTATAATCCAATCACCCCCGAAGACGGAACAACCCTGCTCAATGACATGACTATGGCTTATGAGGCGGGAGCAAAATACGTCATCATCTTTAACTATGTAGTTGATGGGAAATGCTTCTTTACTGATGAGCAGTTTAACGCTATGAAACAATTCTGGGACAACATCCATGCATCTCCAGAAAGGCAAGGTATGTACAGTGGGCAAGTCGCCTTTGTGTTGCCAAATAATTATGGCTGGGGACTACGGGCACCTCATGATAAGATTTGGGGATTCTGGCCTGCCGATAACCAGTCGACACAAATCTGGAATAACATGAATGCCCTAATTGACAAGTACGGTCTAAACCTAGACATTGTCTATGATGACCCCCAGGTTGACATTCAAGGACTCTACGGTAGAACCTACCTGTGGAACAGCACCCTAAACCTCAACGACGATAACTTTGCAAGCCAACCCTACGTGTATATTCCCTTAGTCGGCTTTGTGGGTACAGTTGCAGGCGTATCCACCTATTGGGTTACTAAACGCAAAAAACAAACACCCCCAAAACCGCCATCTGCGCCTACACCGCAACCACAAGTTATGACTACGCAGGGGCCATTGGTGCAAATCCAACAAACCCAACAACCACTACAAAGACCCAAAAGCATGCTTAAACCAAAAGTCGATTTAAACCCAATCTTTGACTCATTCACCCAAACCATAGACCCCCTGTTTGATATTTTGGGGGCTCTGCATGGAGTGGTGAACTGGCAAATAGTAAAGGATAGTATAGAGCATTGCAAATTTTTCAAGGTGATAGGCGCAAGGGACGCTGTTGGAAACCTAGATTTCCACAACCTAACACTCGCAGTCAAGAACCAGCAGCCCCAAGTTGCAGCCCAAGAATGTCGAGCGCTGATGAAAACGTTGCATGCTAACCTATCGACGCTTGCCACAGAAAACTACGACAAGGAAACCCAAGCCAGCTACACTGCCCTTAAAGATGCAGTTGAGGGCTATGTTTTGCTTGACGATTTCTTGTTGGGACAGGTTTTAGGCGACGCCCAAGCTGAGAAAGAAAGAACCGCCCTTACTACGGTTCTGGAGGGCTACATTGAACAGGTTGATGTGGACGGCTTCACCGAATTAGTTGAAGCATTACGCAAAGGCACAGTCTTAGATGTTACAGCTAGCCGCACTCTGCTTCGAAGCGCACAAAAACAGACACTAAACTAAGCTGCTTAGGTTTGCTCTTTGCCTCGGCCTCTTAACTTCGCCAAATTCGTAAATGCCCAACGAAGTGAGGGGGTGCGCCAAATCTTGTCGTTTAAGGCTGTTCGACCCATATTTTTACTATAGAAGGTGCCCCGCATGTATTCTTTGGCGATGTAGCGCCAAGAGTAGAAGCGATTGTAGAATTCACGACGGTTCTTAACCAAATCGAACTCGCCAAGTATGGGGTTCTCAAAAACCGGTGTTTGAAGGTCAAATTTACTCCAATCTTTGGAGACTTTCCAACCCAACTCTTCAAGGTAACTCATCATATGCGTACCAGGGTAGGGTGTTGCTAGACAGAGGTAAACGTAATCTGGGTCAGCGCGATGAATAAAATCAAAAGTCTGCTTCAGAGACTCTTTAGTTTCGCCAGGGTACCCAATAATAACCGACATGGCAACGGATAACCCGACTTTTTTAGCCATTTTGACGGCTTTCTCATTTAGTTCCACAGTTGTTTTTTTGTGGACGGAGTCAAGGATTTTTTGGCAACCTGACTCAGCGCCGAAGCTGATGAGTTGGCAGTCAGCGGCTTTCATTTTTTCAAGGACTTCTCTGCTGATGCGGTCTACGCGGGTTTGGCAATCCCAAGGTACATTGATTTTTCGGCGGACCATTTCGTCGCAGATTTGCATGGCACGGTCTAGGTCGTAAGTGAAAGCGTCATCGTAGAAGCTAAAAGCTCCTGCGCCAGCGTCATGGTTGCTTTTTAGCCATTCTAATTCGTCTACGACTTTGATGGGGTCTCGGGCGCGGAAAGGTTTACCCGCCATCCTCGAAGACACACAGTAGCTGCATTGGAAGGGGCATCCGCGGCTAGTCAAAATTGGCAGAATGGTACGACCAAAGAAACGGTACTGTTTGAGGGCGAAGTACTGGTAAGCGGGATAGGGCAAGTCGTCGAGGTTCTGTATGAAGGGGCGGTCGGGGGTTTGGATGAGTTTGCCGTTTTGGCGATAAGATATGCCTTGTACGCTGCTGAGGTCGCCGCCGAGTTTTTGAAGCAGCTCCATTATGGTGATTTCGCCTTCACCGCGCACAACGATGTCTATCGCGGGTTCCTCGGTCAGGACTTCTTTGTCAAGAAAAGTCGCGTGAGGTCCACCTAAAATTACGGTGCAGTTGGGTACGTTTTGTTTGGTGACTCGTGCCATCAAATAAGCAGACCCAATAGTAGGCGTCACTGAGGTTATGCCGACTACGTCGGGTTGGTAGCTGGCGAACTCTTTGCCCAAAGCTTCATGATTCAAACCGAGCGCGAGGCAATCGAAGACTTTGAGTTCATGCCCACTCTTCTCGATAACCGAAGCCAAATAAGCAAGCCCGATGGGGAGGTTGGGGCACCAGAGTTTGCGTATGTCAAAAGACGGCGGGATAACTAAGGCAACTTTGAGTTTTTTCTTTGCGAGGGAGATTTTAAACTCAGCCGTTTTAACGCATCCTCATCACGGACTTTATGAAGGGAACTAACCCATCCCGTCGGATTCTACGCAGAAGCGTCTTGGGCGCCGTGTTAAACCCGCGTTGGTAACGTTGCTGAATTGCGACGACGTCTTCATAGTTGAATTGGTCAGTTTTTACGAAAGCCAAAAAGTCATCCATGCGGTCATAGAGGTGCTTCTCCAAAACCTCATCATAGAGCTTACTGGTTGGACAGGCGATGAACACATAGAAGGTACACCAGTCGGGACCAAGCTTCTTGGCAAACTTGTAAGTAGCCTCCATATCTGCCAAGGTTTCGCCGGGGATTCCCAGCATGAACGAGGCAGCGATGTTTATTTTCGCTTTGCGAACCATTTTGAAGGCTGCTTCAATCTTTTCGGGGGTCGTGTGAGTGTTGAGCTTTTCTAAAATACGCGGAACACCAGATTGGATACCAAAGAAGATGGTTCTACAACCCGCAGCATACATTTCTTTGAGTAAATCTTCAGAGAGCAAATCAACGCGTGTGTCACAAGCCCATTCAATGTCGAGGTTGTTTTCGCGTATCTGGTGGCAGAGTTCAATTGTGCGTTGCTTGTTAATCGTAAAGTTATCGTCAATGAAGTAGATGCCTTTGGAGCCGAATTTCTCTTTCATATATTTGAGTTCGCCAATCACCCTCTCAGGGCTAAAAGCGCGGCACTTCATGCCCCAGAGTTCCTTGGTTTCACAGTAACTACAATCATAGGGGCAGCCACGCATAACATGCATGACATCTGCGGGTTGGGCTTTTAGGTATCCGAGGTGGCGGTCATAGAAATTCATATCCAACAGATGACGCGCTGGATAGGGAATTGTGTCTAAATCCTCGATTAGTTTGGGTGGGGTTTTGGAGATTTTGCCGTTGAGTCGGCAGGCGACGCCGGGGATTTGCGCGATGGTTTTCTGGTCTGCGCCTTTGGTTATTTGGGTGGCTAACTCGATCATGGCGCGTTCGCCTTCGCCCATCACGGCGTAGTCAACCTCTGGGTTTTCCAGAGCAGAATCGGGCAGATAGGATGCATGCCAACCGCCGAACACAACTTTAGTTGAAGGAGAGACTTCTTTGATGACTTTAGCCATTTCTACGGCGCGACGGTAAGTTACGGAGCCGCAGGTTATGCCGACTATGTCGGGTTTGCGTTTTGCGACTTCGGTCTTGACAAACTCTATGGTTGAGCGGAGTTGATAGTTGTCAAGCATTTGGACTTCAAAACCGGCTTTCTCCAATGCGCCGGCAACGTAGGATAATCCTAATGGGGGGAGTCTGGCTGGCACACCCCAAGGCGAATCAGTTGGTGGAATGGTGGTCATTAATAGAATCAATGGAATTTTCCCCTCACTCATGTCAACGTGTACTCAATAGCATGAGTTTGTTTGATAATAAAGTTAACTGTGTTACCATATTTCGGCGAGTTTGGCGGAAACGCAGCAGTAACCGGCAAAGACGTAGTCGGCTGGGTGCAGTGGTGTCGATTAACGCTTATATGTGATTCAACTCCAAATCATCTTGCATGAAAAAACCGCTAATAGCCCTCTATGTTGTAGTCATAGTATGCAGTATATTGGCGGTTTCGCTTCTACAGAATCAACTAAGCATTAACGATAACTCGCAGCCCACCCCACAAACTACCCCCCAAACCAGCGCCCAAGCCCCAGCCAACAGCACCATCGACCCGACATTGCAAAACGCCATAACCAACGCCGTTAACTTCCTCGAACAAACCCAAGACCCCACGGGACTCTTAATGCAAAACGTACTCTATCGCCAATTCGGCATAACCGAATTCAACACGTCCCTACAACGCTTTGACCAGATCCTTGACTCAAACCATGAACCAATCAACCGCGTATTCCGCAGAATCGCTGACCACAACAACCAAGTCTACCCAGACGACTTCAAGGCAGTAACCGACCAACTGGACCGCGTCACTGTCCCCGCCCTCTACTCAGACGTCATGGAACTACCAGACGACTACCTTGAAAGGCTCACAAATGCTCGAGACGATGGCTTTTATTTCGCGCAGAAATCAACCGAAAACAGTGGAGGTTATCTGTTGACGCATGCTTTATTGGCGGTTATTTGGCTGGAAGAAAACAATTGTGACCTTCAGCTCCCAGCAGACTTCAAAGAAACGCTCTACAGAGATACCGCTGCTTTGATAGGTGACGGGTCAAAAGTCAATGACATACAACTGGAGGCAGCCGCGTTTCTATATGAAGCAGGCCAAGGCGATTTGATAAGTGATGAGTTTGTGCAGAACGTTCTTGCAGCGCAGTTTATTGATGGGGGATGGGCGATTAGTCAGGATGTGCCCAGCAACACCTATTGGCATCCCACTGTCTTGGCTTTGATGATGCTGTTGCATGTAGCTTATCCAGCTCAAGAGTATCCGCCCATGCTTGCATAAAACCCTAACTAATCCAACATCATTCAAACTGAGTGGGATAGGCTTAATTAATTCGCGGTTAAAAGTATACAAAAAAGGGAGGCGGGAAACATGACAAATTCACGCAAAATAAGAGCCTTGTTGATTAGTCCGCCTCCTGCGTCGCGCTGGGCATTTGTAGATTACCAAAGCCCCACCATCGGTCTTGCCTACTTAGCGGCTGTTCTACAAAAAGAGGGACATGAAGTCCAAGTGATCGACGCCCCAGCGCTGCATCAAACGTTTAGCCACATCACACAAATAATTGGGAGCTTCCAACCCGACCTTGTAGGCATAACCGCAGTATCTGCCACTTTTAACTCGGCACTCCAAGTCGCCCAAATCGCCAAACAAGCCAACCCCAAAACCCTAACGGTCATAGGCGGCCCCCATGTATCCATCGCAGAGGACCAGTTCCTTCTGCAGCACCCCGAAGTGGACTTCGTCGTCAAAGGAGAGGGCGAACAAACCATACTGGAACTGGCACGCTACGCAGCTAACCCAAACGCCAGTGACCCAGACGGCATTGCAGGAATATCTTTTGCCAAAAACGGTCAAGTAACCCACACCAAAAGCCGCGCCTGCATCCAAAACCTCGACAACTTACCGTACCCCGCATGGCAACTGTTCCCCCTAATCAAATACCGCTTGTTCATGAAAATCGGTATCCCCATGCAAACCAGCCGAGGCTGCACCAGCCAATGCAGTTTCTGCACCATCCCAACCATGGCAGGCAACACCAATCGAGTTCGCAGCCCAAAAAGCATAGTCGACGAAATGCAATACGTTAAAGCAAACTACCATGCAGACTACGTCACATTCACTGACGAGGTCTTCACTTACGATAAGCGACATGCTATAGGCATCTGCGAAGAGATTGCTGCCCGCCGTGTCAAGTTGCCATGGGATTGCCAAACCCGCGTGGATTTAGTTTCGCCAGAACTTTTAGCACAAATGAAGGCAGCTAATTGCCAATGCATTAATTTCGGCATAGAATCTGGAAGCCAACAAATTCTGCGCGCCATGCACAAAGGAACCACCGTCAAACAAAGCGCAGACGCTATTCGGTGGTCTAAGGAGGCGGGATTGTCAGTTACGGTGTCTTTGGCGTTGGGTTATCCGGGTGAAACCCAAGAAACGCTGATGGAAACTATGGAGTTCATCAGACGAACCCAGCCCGATGACCTTTACCTGTTTTTGGCGACGCCGTTCCCAAGCACCCAGCTTCGAGAGGTCGTTTCAGATTTGGGGTGGAAGATGTCGCAGGACTGGAACACCTACGAGATGCAAACCGCCAGCTTTGACAACCCCGACATACCTTTCGACCAGATAAACAAAGCTCGAGAAATCTTTTACAACCAACTCTACTCGCCAGCCTATATTCTTCGGCACGCAGTCAAACGCACGATTTATAGTCAAATCATGGTGGAGAATGCGTTGCATCAGTTGCTGTGGCGGATAAAGTTGACGTGGCTTTCGTCAAATTTCAAGAGATTCGTACGCCTATAGAAGCAGCTGTCAAACTTTACTTTTCTATATATACCAATAAAGGTGCAATCAATAACTTTGAGTGAACTAGGGAAAACCATTTATGTCAACAAAACAGATGACCAAAGACAACAGGCACCACAATGCAAAAAACAAACAAACTCGACGAAATCGATGCGAAAATTTTACAAACGCTCCTTAAAGACTCTAGGACCAGCTATACAGCAATAGCTAAAAACTGCAACTTATCAGTCACCGCCGTAAAAAGACGCCATGAACGCCTCAAAAAAATCGGCGTGATAAATGATGAAATCATGCTGGTTAATCCCTACAGTTTAGGTTTCAAATGTATTGTTGACTTAGGAATTATAACCACTGTAGAAAATGAGCAGGAAGTTGTACAATTCCTCAACAGCAAACCCTACATCTGCGGTGCCTCAGGCAACTTTGGAAGATACAACGTTCATGCATTCATAGTACTTACCGACACGGAAAAACTATCAAGCATCCTCGCAGAAATTGAGACCAACCCAAAAGTTCTCATTATAGACAGCCTCATCTGGGCAGAACCAATAAACATGGATCACCCCGAGAACTTAATAATTAAACCACTAAAACAAGCTCAAACAGGCCTAAAGCCACTTGAAGTTAACCAAAACACCGAAAATTTAGACGAGACAGACAGACAAATTACAGCGTTACTCGCACAGAACGCTCGAAAGCCCTTCCGAGAAATCGCCAAGCAACTGGGCATTTCGCCTAAAAACGTGATTTACAGGTATAACCGGCTTAGAGGAAAAGTGTTGACCAAAGCAACAATATCTATTGATTTGAATAAAATCGGCTATTTAGCTTTGGCACACGTTTTTATCAAGGTTTCCAACCGAAGCAAGATGCAACAAATAGTTGATAAAATCTTTAGAATACCAAACTTGATTGTGGCAATCAGATTGATTGGACCATATGATGTTAGGGCTTTGGTGGCTATTGAGAATTTTGATGATCTGTTTGAGGTTACAGAGAATTTCCGAAAAATAAGAGGTATTGAAAAAGCAGACACATATTTGTATAGGTCATTTTGCAGGTGGCCACTTAACTTATTTGCTTCTCTGCTTTGGACAAAGGGGCAAATTCACCCGTTCCTACCAGAGGCACAAATTCAAACCGAAGAACAACAACATTCTGCCGCCGCCTAAAAAAAACCGTAAACAATATTTAACGCATAATCTTTTTGTAGTCCGAGAAATATAGGGTAAAGAAAGAAAAAAATGGGAATCTCTTGGAGAATGGGGGTTTTGAGATGGCAAAGAAAGGTCCTTTACTTATGACTTCTTGGCGGTCAACCGGCGCCTGCAACGCTCGTTGCGCATACTGCAACGTCGATGCCACCGGAAAACATGCCGAGAGAGAATTAACAACCCAAGAAGCTATGAAATTAGTGGATGAGGTGCACAATTTCGGCGTTAGATGGTTCGGAATCAAAGGTGGCGAACCATTGATGCGACCAGACATCTTTGAAATCGTGAAATACGCCAAAAGCTTGGGGTTAAATGTATGCCTCTTAACTAACGGCTGCTTTGTTGATGGCGCCATCTACGATAATTTGGTGAAATATCAGGTTTGGACGTCTGTTAGCATTGATGGCCCTGAAGAAATAAATGACAAACTACGTGGAAAAGGCTCATACCAGAAAGCCCTAGCGGCCATCAAAAAATTATCCGAAGGCAAAATCCTCAACGGTCTAGCCGCAGCAATCACAAAAATCAACTATCAACATTTAGACCACGTCGCAGAATTAGCTGAAAAGTATCATGCCAACTTTGTGTGGTACAACCATTTGGTTCCAAGCGGCAGAGCAAAAGAAACCCAAGACCTATCCCCAACGCCTGAACAGTTAGAATGGACATTAAACCACATCTGGGATTTAACAGAGAAATATGAGGGCAAATTCGAAATCCACGTTCACTGTCCTCACTATGCACGGGTGGTCAAGCAACGCAATATCTCCAACTTTGACGAATGGTACGAACACAAATACCACGGAAAATGCACCTATTTTGCATTTGGCGGATATCTCAGCGTAACAGAAAACGGCGACCTAATACCCTGCTTCTACACCGACCTCCGCCCCTCGGAACCCATGATGCTAGGAAACATTCGACAAAAAGGCCTAACTAAAGCGTGGGATGAAGTCCAAAAATCAGCGTACTATCGAAGCTTCCAAAACAGAAACTTGCTTAAGGGCAAATGTGGAGTCTGCGAATACCGCGAGCTTTGCGGGGGATGCCGAAACAGAGCCTACGCCTATACTGGCGACATCTACGGTGAAGACGGCGCATGCGCCTATGTACCTGAGGCACTTCGTAAAAAAGAAAAACCTTAATTTTCTTTTTTAACTCCATTTTGTTTTTTAAAAAATCATTTTTTATTTTAATTTTATTGCTCATCAGAATTTAAACAAAAAAAGAAAAGAGAGGATGTTTATTTTTGGCTTGTCTGCCTATGGGTGTTTCCGGAGCATTATCATTGCTAGAACTGCACCGACTAAGACAACAGCGATTATGACACCGACTATTGCTGGAATGAAATACATATCAGCCATAGATTGGGGTGCCTCTGTTGGAGCTGGAGTTGATGCGGGTCCATCGCCTACTGTTAGGTAGGTTGATGATGCTGAGGGTCCGTAGGAGTTTGTGCCTGCGAATTCTGCAACGATTTGGTAGGTACCTGGAACTTCGGGTTGGTATGCGAGGCCATAGTTGCCGTACATGTCGCTTGTTGTTGTGCCTATGTTGATCCAGTTGCCGTTGGGGTCGATTGCGTGTAATGTTACGTCGACACCGTATGCGTCTGTTGGTTGTGGTCGCTGGTGGAACATGTATTCCATCCAAGCATCCATGCATGCATCTGCAATTGCTGGAGTGCCCTTAAGTGAGAAGTCAAGACTGCCAGTGGAGGTTTGTCTGCCGTATTGTGTTTGGTCTGTGACAGTGCCGGTTAGGGTTACGCTATTTCCTAATGTTGGAACGATCTGTGGAGCTGAAACTGTAGTTGCGCTGGGTCCTTTACCGAAGCAGTAGAGTTGCATATCATGACAGTCAACGTATAGTAATCGTCCGTCTGCTAAGATTGGAGCTGTTGTTGGCCAGCCTGTTAGACCCCAGACTTGTTGTCCGCTGGTTACGTTGACACACCAAATCATAGCGTCACGTCGAATTGGGTTGTTGACAGAGTGTTCGCTGGAGTAGAGGTAGAGTAAACCGTCGCCTGAAAGGAAGCCGTAGGATGTTGGTGTATACTGATAGGAGGTTTCGTCTAGTCCGACCATTGGAGCTGTCCAGTTCCAAAGGAAATCGCCAGTCTTAGCGTCGAATGCGCGAACGACACCACTGTAGCCACCGCAGTCAATGAACATGTTATTGTAGCAGATACCAGTGTAACCACCATAGAATTGGAACTGTTCCGCTTTGGGTGCAGTCCAAAGTTGGCTACCTGTGTTGAGGTCATAGATAAAGTAGCGTAGAGTCATCGGGTCATAGTACCAGAATATGCCTGCTTGATCGTTTACACCACCGAAGGCTGTGTTTTTGCTGCTGTATTGCTCTTGTTGACCGTATGAGTCGCCAGCTGTTGGGGGAGCAGTGAAGTTATAGTTCTTGATTATTGCGCCCACTTCGCCTACTTTGAGACTTACTATGACAACAGTTCCGGGAACGCTAACAGTGCCGTTATTAGAGCCTGCATAGATGATTATTATTTTATCGTCAGGAATAACTTGCCGTAAGCTAATACCGCTTTTTAGCGGGAAGTTAGGTAAGCTGACGTTTGTTGAGTAGCCGTACTTGCCATCGTAGGTTCGGTTAAGTTCAGGTCGCCACATCCAGTTGACGTTGCTGCCTGACCCACTGTCATGTATAACATAGTTAGGCCACATGATTGCTTGTGAAGTATTCCAGCATTGTAGATACCAATTAGGTGCTGATGAAGTTCCCAGATTGACAATGTTGTATCTGAGTATGCTTCCGTCAGTTCCTACTGCAGAGGTACCACTTCCTGTGTTGTTTATGCTGCAGATGTAGCTACCGCTAAAGTCATCATACATATCCCATGTGTTAGATTTTCCAGTACTGGTTACCCAGTAGTAGCCAAGAGTGCCGTGTTGGTTAGGAGAGTCATAGGTGTATACTTGTCCGAATGCGGGTGCGCCGTAGGGTATGTTGCCTGTGCTTGAGAACATGCCGCCTGCACCTGTAACTGGACCTGTGGTGTTGCGGAAGTAGATTGTTTCACCAGTGTAGAGATCAACGCAGTAGAAGCCTTCACGTGGGTTAGTGTTGACTGTGTAGTAGACTTTACCGTTTAGAACAATTGATGGACCGCCAAATTGTTCGTATGATTGGCCGCTGTAGTAAGAGTTGTCAGCGCTAGAAGTGTTAACAGTTGAGACACCGCCTGCAAGACCACCGTTAAAGTATTGTCGAGTCCACAGAACGTGTGAACTAGCGGGACCTATGCTGTAGGGGTCATATCTACCGTTGTTGCCGTATTGGTTAAGTTCACTTGCGCCGAGCCATTGACCCATCGTGTATTTACTCCAACCTCTGTTAGCGTCGTAGACTGGTCGTGTCCAATAGTCGTTTGGAAGAGGAGTTTCATTGTAGCGTGCTACTTGTTCTTCTGTGACGGTAAGGGTTACAGTTTCGCTTACGCCCTTTTCAAAGACTACACCGACTGGAGACCATCCAGCTGGAATGTTGTTGGGATTGGGTGGAGAACCTGAAGGCCACCAACCAACACCACCGGGGGACATTGCGCCTCTGCTGGCGCCACCGTCAATGACGTGCTCCCGCATGATAGCTTGGATGATATATTCGCCAGTTGCTTCTGGTGTAAAGTATGTGAATGCTGCGCCGACGGGGTCAGATTCGATGTTTGAGATTGTTTCGTTTGTGCCATCTGGCTTTATGACGTTAACGTCGAAGTAGAAGCGGTCACCATAGTCGCCTATAGCAGTGGGTGGGAGCTTGTCACACCAGAAAGCGATGATGACGTTTTGACCCACACCGATTGTGTTAGGAGCAACTGAAACGTAGACCATATCTGCGTACCTGTTCTGGTAGGCTGCACTAGCTGAAGGCATGAAAACGACTGAAGCTGCAATTGATGCCAATAATGTCAAAGCAAGCAAAGAAGCAAATGTTTTATTTTTTACAATTTTCATTTTCTCAGTTTCCTATTAAGTTTTTTTTCTGAACGATTCAAATAATCGGTCAGTAAAGCAGCTTTATCAGCGCCAGTCCTTTATTAAACTTGTGTAAAAAAATAGCGATTGATGATAAAATAGAGTATAAAGCGCGAATTTATTCTAGAAATTTACGGTATGAATCAAAAATTCCCAAAAAAATTGTACTTTCGAAAAATTTAAAAAGCGATGACTGCGAAGCAGGCGACTAAAAGGGGTTAACAAAAAAAATAAAGAAGGGAAGGATTTGATTTTTGTTTGCTGTTTATGGACGTTTGCGGACTACCAGTACGATAACAACGCCAACTAAGACTATAGTGACGATGATACCGATAACGGCTGGAACGAAGTATAGGTCAGTCATGGATTGTGGTTGTGGTGTTGCTGTTGGAGCGGTTGTTGCTTCGTTGCCGATTGCTAAGTATGTGGTTCCGAATGATGGGCCGTATGAGTTGGAGCCGTCGAATGTAGCGATGATTTGGTAGGTACCTGGAACTTCTGGGGTGTATGTGAAACCGTAGTTGCCTGCTGAGTCGCTGGTTGTGTCGCCGATGTGGACGTAGTTGCCGTTGGGGTCAATGGTATCTAAGCTGACTGGAACACCGACTGCATCAGAGGGCATTGGTCGCTGGTGGAACATGTATTCCATCCAAGCATCCATGCATGCATCGCCGATTGCTGGAGTGCCCTTAAGTGAAAAGTCAAGACTGCCAGTGGAGGTACGTCTGCCGTATTGTGTTTGGTCTGTGACAGTGCCTGTGATAACGACACTTGAGCCTAAGGTTGGAACAGTCTGCGGAGCTGTAACTGTAGTTGCGCTGGGTCCTTTACCGAAGCAGTAGAGTTGCATATCGTGGCAATCAACCACGAGTAGGCGTCCGTCTGCTAAGATTGGAGAACCGCTTGGCCAATCAGTTAGACCCCAGACTTGTTTACCGCTGGTAACGTTAACACACCAAATCATTGCATCGCGTCGGATTGGGTTGTTGACAGAGTGTTCGTTTGAGTAGAGGTAGAGTAAACCGTCGCCTGAGAGACAACCGTAGGAAGTGGGTGTATACTGATAGGAGGTTTCGCCTTCGCCGACGCTTGGAGCTGACCAGTTCCAAAGGAACTCACCAGTTCTTGCGTTAAATGCGCGGACGACACCGCCGTAGTTGCCTGTGTCTATTAGTTGTCCGTTGTAAACAATCAAGGTACCCATACCGTAGAATTCCATTTGGGGTCCTGCGGGCATGGTCCAGAGTTGTTTACCGTTTGCAAGGTCGTAGATGTAGAAGAGTCTGTTCATAGAGTCAGTGTACCAGAAGATACCGGCTTGTTCGTTAATGCCTCCGAAAACTGTGCCTTTGCTACTGTATTGCTCGTTCTGTCCGTATGAGTCACTGCAAGTTGCTGGCGCGGAGAAGTTATAGCTGTATAGGATGCTTCCTACACTTCCAGGTCTTAGGTCGATAGCATATACGCTGCCTGGAAGAGAAGTACTTGCTGTGCCGTTGTTAACACCCGCGTAGATAACGATGAGTTTATCGTCAGGGATAACCTGTCGAATACTAGTGGTTGAACCTTGAAGTTTAAGGTTGGATAAGCTCACGTTTGCTGAGAAGCCATAGCGACCGTCGTATGTTTGGTTGAGGTTAGGTCTCCATAGCCAGTTAGTGTTAGTGCCTGAACCGCTGTTGTGGATTACGTAGAATGGATACATGATAGCTTGTGTTGTGTTCCATACTTGTAGGTACCATTGCGGGGAGGCTGATGTGCCTAAGTTGACAATGTTGTAGCGCAGTATACTGCCGTCAACGCCGACTGCGGAGGTTCCTGTTGCGCCTTGAACTACGTTTCGGTTGTCAGAAGTTCGGGTTACTGTCGTTAGGTTACCTATGCTACAGATGTAGCTACCAGAGAAGTCATCGTACATATCCCAACGTGGACTTGTGTATGATCCGCCAAATCCAGTTGTCCATGTTCCGCCTTCAGTGTTGGTTACCCAGTAGTAGCCAAGAGTGCCGTGTTGGTTAGGAGAGTCATAAGTTAAGACTTGCCCCATTGAGGGTGCACCTGCAATTATGCGTCCAGTACTTGTTTGTCCAGTGCCTATGCCGCCAACGACGCCTGTAGTGTTGCGGAAGTAGATTGTTTCACCAGTGTAGAGATCAACGCACATGAAGCCTTCGCGGGGGTTTGTTTCGACCGTCCAGTAGATTTTACCGTTTAGAACGATGGATGGACCGCTAAAGCTTTCGTAGGACTGACCGCTGTAGTAAGAGTTGTCAGCGCTAGAAGTGTTTACTGTTGAGACACCGCCTGCAAGACCACCGTTAAAGTATGGTTTAGTCCATAGAATGTGTGAACTTGCTGGACCTGTGGTGTAGGGGTTGTATTTGTTACCGTTGCCGTATTGTGCAAGTTCGTTAGCATTCAACCATTGTCCCATAAGGACTGAGGACCAACCTCTGTTTGCATCATAGACGGGGCGAGTCCAGTAGTCGTTTGGAAGTGGAGTTTCATTGTAGCGTGGTACTGGAGATGAAGTCACGTTGAGGATTTCGTATTGGCTTACAGCGCCTTTAAAGACAATGCCTACGGGGTTAAAGTTAGCGATTGGTTGACCGGAAGGCCACCATCCTGCACCGCCGGGTGCAACTGCGCCTCTGCTGGCGCCGCCGTCGATGGTGTGGTCTTGCATTATAGCTTGGATGACGTAGGTTCCTTCTTGATCGGGTGTGTACATTGTGTAGCCTGCGCCGACGGGGTCAGATTCAATGTCGGAGATAGTTTCGTTTGTTCCGTCAGGTTTGATGATGTTTACATCAAAAGTCCAACGGTCACCATAGTCGCCTAAGGCGGTTGGTGGGAGTTTGTCACACCAGAAAGTGATGATTACACTTTGACCGGTGCCGACAGCGTTTGGTGCTAATGCTAGATAGCACATGTCGTCATATTCTGTTCTGGCTGCAGAAACTGAGGGCATAGTAAGGGAGATGGCGATAGATAGCAGCAAAGTGATGGCGATAAAGGAGGCTAGAGTTTTGTTATTTATTGGTTTCATATTTTTTCCTCTCGTTTTATTGAACGCCTACTAGGTCTATAGTTAGGGTTCAATAGAGCAGGCGTAACAGCGTTTACGCTTTTAAGATTTTCGCACGAAAAATCAAATTTTGAGAAATTATGGGAAAATAAGCCATCATTATGCCAAAAATTTAGCACATAACGCCATTAATTTCCGAAAAAATCGCATGAATATTTTACATTGGCAATAACACGAAACTCACGGGAGAACCATATCTTGGCGTCGCCACTAACTGAGAAGGCCATGCAAGGAGCTTATAAATTTTATGTCAAGCAATGTTGAACACGCAAGTTTTTAACAGCTTTTGACAACAATTTTCAAATTATTCCAAAATAACATAATGTTTTTTGAAAATCAACAAAAAAAAGAAAAAAGGGTAAGTTATAATCATGGACGCTTTCGAAGCGCCAAAACTATAACAACAGTAGCAATAGCGATTGCGACGATTATGCTGATTGTTGCGGGCAACAGATACATGTCAGCTACAGAATCGGGTTGCACGGTAGGTTCAGGTGTTTGGGTTGCTTGCGTTTCACTGACGGTTAGATATGTTGTTGAAGAGGATGGACCATACGAGTTAGAGCCTGCAAAGGTAGCGATAATCTGGTAGATACCAGGAACTTCGGGCGTATAGGAAAAGCCAAAGTTGCCGCTGCTGTCACTTGTTACGTTGCCGATGTGGACATAGTTGCCGTTGGGGTCAATGGTGTCTAAACTGACTTCAACGCCCACTGCATCAGTTGGTTTTGGTCGCTGGTGGAACATGTATTCCATCCAGGAATCCATGCTTGAGTCGCCGATTGCGGGGGTGCCTTTGAGTGAAAAGTCTAAGTCGCCATTAACGTTGTGCCTACCGTACGCTGACTGGTCAGTAACCGTACCTGTAAGGGTTACAGTTTGGCCTAACATTGGAGAGAGTTGGGGCGCGGAAACGGTGGTTGCGCTGGGTCCTTTGCCTAAACAGTAGATTTGGTTATCGTGGTTGTCTAGGTATAACATGCGGTTGTCAGAGATTACAACTTTAGAGAGGGCGTTGTTTGCTGTGTTGGGGTATGCGGTTAGTCGCCAGACTTGTTCGCCGCTGTCTGCATCGATACATATGATTGAGCCGTCGCGTCTAATTGGGACTGTTTCACCTGCCCAACCAGTTGAGCCGTGCATGTAGAGGTAGTGTTGTCCAGTTGCAGCGTCGTCTACGAAGAAGACTAAGCTAAGGGGTGTGTATTCAAGTCCTTGAGTTTCTAGGTTGCCCAAGAAGGGTGCGGTGTAGTTCCAGAGTAAGTCACCGGAGGTTGCATCAAAGCAGTCCAATACACCATAGGAGCCGTAAGAGTAGGCTTTGCCGTTGTGAACGTTTATGGTCATTCCGTAGAAGGCAAATTGGTTGGGTTCAGTGTAGGTCCAGATCTCTTTGCCAGTTGTGAGGCTATACATCCACATTTTTCCGGTTACTTTTTCAGTGAACCAGAAGACGTCGTCATCTACTGAAACGCCGCCTAAGGATACGCCTCCGCCGTTGGTTGCGTTGGGGAAGTTATCTGAGGCTTTTGGCGCGGTGAAGCTGACATCTTTTGTTACAGTTCCCCATGAGCCGGGTGCTAAGCTGTAGAGTCTAACAAAGCCAGGTATGTTTCCTCTACCGTCGTTTTGTCCGCCGTATGCAACAACGACATGTTTGTCAGGTACAACAGATTGGACAGAGCCGCTGCCGATGCTTGCAACAGAGATGTTCATTGTGTAACCATTGAGGCCGTCATAGACTGCACCGTAGTCCGAGGAGGACATGCCAACATTTACTGAGCCGGGTCTCCAGAACCAGTATGCGTTATCTGAAGTCGCAGTGTTGGGGAGGTTGGTTGTGCCATTAGGGAGTGTTGCTGGGTAAGCTACGCCATAGGAGGGTCTCCACCAGATTGCTTGAGTGGAGTTCCAAATTTGCATGTAATAGTTGGGGTTAGTTGTGTTTCCTAGGTTCACGAAGTTGAGGTAGCATACGCTTCCGATTACATCTCGGAATTGTGTACCAGAGGCACCCGTGGAGACGGGCATCATCATGCCGAACCATCCGGGAGCTAATACTGGTTGTCCGTTTACAATCAGGGGTTGGGTTACGTTTGCGATTTTGCATATGGATTTTCCAGAGTATCCGTCAAGCATTTCCCATGTTGAGCCCACACTTGTTTTTCCAGCGGGGAGGGTTACGCCTGAGGTTCGCCAGAGGTATGAGAAACCGCCGTGTTGGTTGGGTGAGTCGTAGTTGAGGACTTGGCCGAACGTGGGTATGGCAGCATTTCCTATGGTGTTGTTTTCGAAGTAGATGGTTTCGCCTGTGTAGAGGTCGATACAGTACCAGCCCTGTCTTGGTGGGTTCTGTACGGAATAGTATGCTTTGCCTTCTAGGACAACTATGGGACTGGAGAAGCCTTCGTATGCGATGCCGTTGTAGTAGCTTGTGTCATCGAATCCGCCCATGATACCGCCGGTCCAGTAGGGTGCTGTCCAAAGGATGTGGCTGCTGGCTACGCCTTGGGTATTAGGGATGCCAGTTGCGCGCATGTTTTCGTAGGAGGGTCCGCCTAACCATTGACCCATTGCGACGTTACCCCATCCACGGTTAGTATCGTAGACTGGGCGAGTCCAGTAGTCAGTTGGTAGGGGGGTTTCTTGATAGTGGGATATGGGTTCTTCTTGTACGGTGAAAGTGTTGGGTCTGCTTGTGCTGGGTGCGTAGATGTCGCCGACATAGATGCTGTTTGTTTGACCAGGTTCGCCAGTTAAGGTTGCACCGGGGAAGCTTGCTTGAACAGTGTAAACGCCTGTTTTGGTGGGGGTGTAAACGATGAATGCGCCGCCCACTGGGTCGGAGGTTATGGGTCCTTTGGTTTCGTTGTTTCCTTCAGGGTCGGTGATTGTTAAGTAGAACGTCCAGCGGTCACCCATCGAACCGTATGCTGTGGGTGGGTTAGCGTTTAGGTACATTTGTATGAGGATTTCTTGGCCTACGCCAACTACGGGTTGACTTGGAAAGACGTAGGTGTACGTGTTGAGGTTATATGCAGGGTTGTGTGCTGTGGCAGGTTGAGTTGTCAAGACAATTGCGAGGGAAGCCACCATGAGGGTGACTAAAGCTATAGAGCTAGCTTGCTTTTTTGATATATGCATTTTTTTCAGTTTCCTTTTCGTTTGCTTGGACAAGGGATAGCTAACTTGCCTTGCCAAACGCTAAAAATGTCGATGCGTTAGTTTAATAAGTTTTTCCATAAACATCGCATACAAATAAAATAAATTATAAAATACGAACTTTCTTAATAAAAAAGTTTCACAAAATCACATTTTTTCAAAAAAGTAACAACTCAACACCAAGAACAGAATCGGCAATGGTGTCTTTACGGAAACTTTATAACATTATCGAGCGGTTTTTACACATAAACCAGACAGAGACGAGACCATCAAATGAAATCATCTGCCTCAGAAAAAAGCCAACCAGAAGCTTATGAAGCTCGACAAAACTGGCCTCCCTACACATACAGGGATTACCCAGACATAAAACCTGAAACTTACCAAGCATTCTTAGAATTTTTAAACACAGAAAACACCAGCGGAAGACTCATGGAGTTACAACCATGGATTTCAGTCTGCGACTCAAAATGCGCCTTCTGCTACTTCCCCACTGCACCTACCCGCTTGGTCCAAATAGACCATTACCTTGAACTCCTCAAAAAAGAGCTTGATATGTACGCTAAAACACGCTACGTCAAAACCAGCGTATTCGACGAGATAGTCCTCGGCGGCGGAACCCCCAGCGTCTTATCCGCAGAACAAATGATTGACCTAATTGACTTCTGCAAAGAAAGATTCACCACAAACAAAGAATACTTCATCAAAGTCACAGGTTCTTCTAAGACTTTGGCGCTGCCAAAAATCGATAAACTCGCCGCATACGGCATCTACCAAATGGATATGGGTGCCCAAACCTTTGATGATAACATTCGAAAACTGCTCTGCCTCCCCGACAGCGCCGCAGACGTTGAAAGAGCAATTCGGCACGCCCGCAAATTGGACTTATGCGTCTGTGTAGACCTCATGTATAACCTTCCAGGGCAAACCATGGAAAGCTGGGTTGCTACACTCAAAAAAGCCATAGAGTTAGACGTAGAAATCGACGCCTACTCATTACATGTTGACCCAGGAACCGCCCTTGAAAAGATGATTCAAACAGGCAAGTCACCTCCTGTCGGAGACGGCGAACACGAAAAAGCACTATATTTAACAGCCTACAAGATGCTAACGGACGCTGGCTACAAAGCAGTCGGTCATGACCGCTACAGCCGCAACGAATGGCATATGCGCGAAAACTGCCTCAACGGCTGGCCATGGGGCGGCATCCTAACGACCGGCGCAGGTTGCTTTATGGGTTACCTGCAAAGGTTCAGCTACAGCAACATCGAAGAAATCCACGAATACATGAACGTCGTCAGCAGCGGAAAGCTCCCCATTACAAGACTATCAAAATCTGATGACGACGAGATGATGCGACGGGAAATGAGCAGGCTATATCTGCGTTTGCCAGTCAGTAAGAAAGAGTTTATGGAGAAATTCGGCAAGTTACCCGAAGATGTCTTTCCCAAACAGCTCAAGAACCTCCAAGAGAAGGGACTCATTGAGATAGACGATAAAGAAGTTCGCATCACCAAGCAGGGTGAAGTCTGGAAAGGCAACATCGCTTGGGAATTCGCTGCAAACCAGCAACACTAAACATAACAATTTTTTTCTTTTCGGTTTTTAGAAGAGTTTCTTGTTATTTAAAATAAAAAGAAGAAGGGGGGTATGTTGATTATTTAATGCCTTACTGGTTGGAGGCCATACCAGGTCATGACTTTTGCGATTATTGGCGCGATTATACCGAGAATAATCATTGGCAGCATTGCAAGGAATAGTGCATATCCGGGGTTCGCTGCGGACATATATGCAGCTTGGGCAACTGTTATGTTGAATGTGAATTGTAAGGCACCGACAACTAGAGCTGCTGTTAGACCTGCACCGAGCATGCGTTTGAAGTTCATTGAACCATTCGCGAGTCCACCTGCAATGTAGCCGCAGAGGATACCGCCCACGATGTAGTTCCCGATGAAGCTTGGATCTGCATAGAGGTTTGTGGTCATGCCATAGTTCATTGCGGTATATTGGTTATTGTAGCCTGCTTCGCCGAGGTACAAGAGTGTACCCATGATGAAGCCTGATGCTCCACCAGCCCATTTGTTCCAGACTAAGCCCAGAATGATTGGGATAGCAAATATGACCATTTGTGCAAAGCCATGAGTGAAGATTGCGGTTAGGAATGCATAAGGAGATGCGCCTGCGCCTGTCATTGGATCGCCTGCAGGGAACCAGCCGTCAAGTGCGGGTCGAAGTACTGCTGGGAATGCAACGATGATTAAACCAACGATTACTGGTACAATTAAGCCGTAGAGTATAGTAGATAGCTTGAATTTTTCTGTTTCCAAATTTTATCCCTTGACTTATTTACGTGGTGGCATGTTAATAAGCTTAATGCTTACAGGCTTGTCGAGCAAGAGGTTACAATCAAAAAAATGATAATACGGATGGGCACAATTCAGATGGATAGTTATTTTTGCAAAATGCCCTTTTTTGGAAGAAAAGTCTAAAAAATAAATAAAAGAAAAGGAAAGGGATGGCTTATTGACGTGCCATCTTTATAGTTGCAGACAGAGGCAGCCTTGAGGGACAAACATATGAGCAGGTGCCGCATGCGATGCAGTCGTTTGCATAAAGTTTCTGAGCTTTCTCAAATTCGCCTTTTATGGCAGCGTTGTAGATTTCAATCGGATGCAGACGTACGGGGCATGCACCTATGCATCTTCCGCAGTGCATACAAGCGGTTTGCACTTGGCCTTTTTTGGCTTTGCTTTTTGCGAAGACGATGATGCTTGAGGTGCGTTTGGTGACGGGTGAGTCAATGGTTTGGAGTGCTTGACCCATCATAACTCCGCCGACGACTACGTCTTTGATGTCGCTTACGTTGTTTGCCTTTAGGATGTCACTGACGGGGGTGCCGATTTTTACGAGGAGGTTTTTGGGTTTTGCGACGTCGCCGTTTAATGTGGTGACTCTCGAGATGAGGGCTTCACCTTCGAAGACGGCGTTTGCGATGGCATTGAGGGTTGCAACGTTTTGGACAATGGTGCCCATTTCGTAGCTGCGTTTGCCTGGCGGGGTTTCATAGTTTAGGATTGCTTTCTGAAGTAGACTTGCGTCGCCTTGCTGGTAGGTCAAATGTTTTGCGATGACTTCAGTGTCAGCTTCTTTGCTGAAGGCTGCTTGTAGTTTAGGAACAGCTTCAACTTTGCTGTCTTTGGTAGCAATGATAACTTTGGGGTTGCCTAAGATTTTGCGGATAACACGAACTCCTCGAACCAAGTTTTGGGTTTGCTCAATCATGAGGCGTTCGTCTGCAGTGTCGTAGGGTTCGCCTTCTGCACCGTTCACGATTATTTGTTTGATTTTTTTGTCTGCGGGTATGCTGAGTTTGACGCTTGTTGGGAAACCTGCACCACCTAAACCAATGATGCCTGCTTCGCGGATGCGTTTTAAGAGGTCTGCGCTGGAGATGTCTTTGAATTCGCTTTCAGATATGGGCTTTAAGCTTGTGTCTTTGGTTTTTTTGTTGTCGTTTTCGATGAAGATTGCTTCACTTTCGTATCCAAAGCAACTGTTGAAGACGTTTTCGATTTTTACGACTTTGCCTGAGATTGGGCTGTGGACGGGTGCACTGACGCGTTCAGTGGAGTCTGCGATTTTTTGTCCCATCGCAACGGTGTCGCCAACGGAAACAATGGGTTTGTTGTTTTCGCCGGTTTGCTGGTTGACTAGGACAACTGCAAGTTTGGGGTCAGCGAAGACTTCAATGGGGGTTTTTCGTGCAACGTCTTTGACTTCTTTTATTACAACTAAGTTTGCCATTTTAATCATCTCCCAAAGGGTTTGCCTATTCTTATGCGGTCAATAAGTGGCACCGTTAAGTTCATGATAATCAGTGCTAGCAAGGAGCCGCCAAGGAAGTTCATATATGTTTGTATTAGGACCGTTAGTACACCTAAGCCGACGCCGAAGATAATTTGTCCCGTTCCCGAAAACGGTGTTGTCGCGGGGTCTGTTGCCATAAAGAAGCCCAAGAAGATCGAGCTGCCGATGAACACTTCAAAGAGCAATCTTGACACAAGGTCAGTGTCTGCATAGACGGTTGACATGATCAAAGACATGACGACGATTGAAGCAAAGTATGCGCCTGTAACTTTCCATTTGAAGTATTTGTGTGCGAGAGCAAACAGAGCGATGCCGACGATGATTACCAAGATGCTTGAAGCGCCTCCGGGCCATCCGTGGAACTTCTCAAGGATCATGAGCGAGTTTAAGTCTGCAACAGCAGTGCTGGAGGGGTTAGCGTAGCATGATTGAAGGTAGCTTGTGAAAGAACCCAGACCGTTGCTTCCAACGGGTAAGTCTCCTCCACCTAATGGACCAGCGAGAAGCGGCATACCGATACCGCCTGTCTCCATTGAGGCGTAGTGTTCTTTGGGCAACAGCATTGTGAAGAGGAATGGAAGGAGTATGAGGAATTTTGCGGCTGCGGCAGGGTTGAGTGGTTTCCTTGCACCACCTGCGCCGAGGACTTTTTTGAAGACCACTTGGCCGACCATGGTGATGAGGGCAACGAACACGAAAGCGTTAGGTGCAGTGAAGGTTGCAATGGGCATCACATCGCCAGTGCCCATAGCCATGGAGGGGACACCAAGCGAGAAACAAAGTGTAACAATTAGCGCAAAAACAGCTGAAGACCAAATGTTGAGTTGACTGTCGGAGACTAATTTGCTAAATAGCAGGTCTATTCCGATTGCTACGCCGAGAGCTACGAGAGCGTTAATTAGCAAGATTGCGCCAAGAGGCATTTGCCATGAGCCAGTTAGCGTGGTATAGATTTGTAATTGTGCATCTGTGGGGCAGGTGACTGGGAACCAGAGAATAGCGGTGACGACGGTTATTACAAGTAGAGCAGCAAACGTGTATTGCATAATGCGGGTCTTAGACATTGGAGCGTTTATGTGGGGGGCAGGTTTAACTTGTTCACTTATGGATTCACTACTCATTTTTAGTTAACCTTCTCAAATGAAAGGTGTTATTAAAAGTCTTAGCTATTAAACTCTTTCGGAAAAAGCAAGTTAACAGGGGATAATTCGCCTAAAAAACCTTTGATCCATGTTAAACCCGTGTTAATTGATGGTTTACTACTAAAAAATTAATTTTAGGCAGCGGAAAAGAGCTTTTTAGGCAAACGTGGTCCCTAAGTTGCGCCTGTCTGGACGGCGTTTAGCCGCAATGGGGAGCTAGGAAAACTTTGACAGAAATCGCAGTCGTCAGAGGACCAAACAATGAGAGGTCACATCATAGGCCCACTCCAGCAATATGGGGGTACTTCTGGTTTTTTGTTTGTTTTCAGTAAGTTTTATATCGACAGGGGAAATCTATTCTCCGTTGTGAATTAAATGAATCCAACCACGGCACCCTTGTTTATGGTTGTTTGGCGGTGTACCCGCAACTGTGTTGGCTCTTGCAGGTATTGCAGTTACATTAAAGATTATGCAAAGGACCAAGAGCTAAGCACCGAAGAAGCCAAACATATGGTTGATGAAATGGCAGAATTCGGCTCACAATGGTTTGGAATCAGCGGTGGAGAGCCTCTGGTTCGACCCGACATTTGGGAAATCATTGAGTATGCTGAGAAGGAGCATGGCCTCAATGTCAGTTTAATTACAAGCGGCTATGCTTGGGATGAAGAGCGCTTCGACAAATTGCGCAAATATAACGTTAAAACAGCCATTAGCATTGACGGCGAAAAAGACTCAAACGACCACATCAGACGCAAGGGAGGCTACGATAAAGCCCTGCACGCTATGCAGAAACTTAGCAGCGTCGGCTTATTGGACTGTTTAGTCACAACCATGACTAAATATAACATTCACCAGATGGCCCACACCGCCAAGTTAGCGGAGGACTATCACGCCCGCTCAGTCGTCTACCACAACCTTGTTCCAGTCGGACGCGCAGGCGAAAACATGGAAGACCTCGCCCCAACACCCGAACAATACGAAGTAGCATTCAACGAAATCTATGAAATCCAGCGACGACTCTACGGCAAAGTCAAAGTCAACGTTTACTCACCCTTCTACGCACGCATCGTGAAACAGAAAAACACCTCAGACTTCTGGGAATGGTATAACGAAGGCTACCTCGGCAGATGCACCATCGGCGGCAACTATATCGGCATTACAGAAAACGGCGACTACCGAAGCTGCGGTTTCCATGAAGGCTACCGCATTGGCAACGTCAAAACCACGAAACTACGCGATGCATGGGAAGACCTCCAGAAGAGTGAATTCCACCTCAAACTACGCGACAAAAATAACCTCAAGGGCAGATGTGGAGTCTGCGAGTACCGAGAAATCTGCGGTGGATGCCGAACCCGAGCCGAATACTACACGGGTGACCTCTTCGAATCCGACCCAGCCTGCAACTACATTCCCAAGGTGCTACAGGAAGACCCTAAGTATCTTGAGAAGCTCAGAGCAAACCCTATGGGTAAAGTACAGTAAACCATATTTCTTTTTTATTTTTTGTTAATTTCTTTTCAGAGAACCTGATTGTTCTATCAATAGACCGACTTTAGGTTTGGTTTGCTATTTTGAAAATCGCGTATCGGTCGTTGGAGTAGATTAATTGCAGAAGACGGTTGTTTATCATTTTGGTGTCAAGCTGGTTTTTGTCATAGACAATGAAGCCGACGTTTCGGCCGCTCATGTAGTCGCGGAAGTCACGGGTCTCTACAGAGAAAGGCGGCACTTGCAAGCTAAAGATTCCTTCAAGGTTCTCACGAGTTAGGGTGGGATAGCTGTTTTTTGCCAAAGCTAACACCTCGTAACTGGAGGTTGCGGTTTGGTTAACGCCTATACTGTTGTATTGATATTGGAAGCGGACCGCGTCGATTTGACGATTAAGCAACGAGCCAATGTTACCCCAAGAGGGCAGATCAGTGAAGTTATAGGCATAAGCAACGTCGTTTGTGTCGTCGTATAAACCGAGATAGTGATTTGTTAGATGGGCGTCGACGAAGTTAACTGTAATCCAGTCAGGACCTTGCGACTGCAGGGGTTCAGGAGCATCCCAAGGATTAACCCAATCCAGCAACCCCGGAATCTCAACGGAGTCAAACTTCCACTGAAGATCAAAGAAGGTGCTCAGATACAAAGTCACGTCGGTTATATCGCTTTGCAAAGGCGTGATAGCCCAAGAAACGTCAAGAGGATAGCTGGTGTTTTGGAAACGCACGGTTTTTGTGAGGGTTATGTTGTCGTTAGTGTAGATGAACTGAATCTGTTTGGGGTCAGTTTGGTTTTGGAGGTTTATGTGCATAGCCATGTGATTGAGAGTGACCTTGTTGACCGTACCTTGCTGGGTGTAATTTAGGAAATCCCCGCTCCGTGAGGTGTAAGCAACTTGGTTCCAGACCATGTCGAGGGGCACAAAGATTTCTTGCGAGATGTCACCTTTGGCTTCATAAGCGGAAAGCATGGTTTGGGGATGCTCAATCTCATAAGACAAACTTAACACTGATTCGGCGACTTCGTTGCGTTCAATAATGGGATTAGTTTGGGCAATGACGCTTTTGCCTGAGAATTCCTGGAACCAAAAACCAGGGTTTTCTGAAACCACAATGGTGGAGTTTTCGGGGTAGTTATCGCGGAGCCAGAGCCCTGCATCGTAGGCTTTGGGGTCAGTGGTGGAGTAGAAGGTGCCTGCCTCCAAGATTTTACCGTAAACCGTATCTGCACGCACCACCACAGCGGATGCCGCGATTACAATCAGGGCCACGGTGACTGCTTTAACCCAGTTTTTGCGGAAGCTTGCCCGGTGCTTCGCGTAGAATTCGGGAGCTTTTTGAATTAGGAATATAGCGGTGACCGCGGCGAAAATAGCCAGAGGTGGAGTTAGGTAGTAGATGAACCATTGGAAAGGTAAGAATAGCCCCACAAGGTAGGATTGGGCAAAAAAGAAGGGAACCACAAAGCTGCAGACCAGAACCAAAAAGAAAAGCATGCGCTTCGTTGCGCGAAGCGTCTTGTAGGCAAGGTAGAATCCGCCTATGGCAAGCAACAGAAGGAAACCGAAGTTAACCGTATAGGCATTGAGTGTGGTTGCGCCGATTTGGTAGGCGTAGGTTTTTTGGCTAAAGAAGAGGATGTAGACTAGTTCGCCAAGATAGCCAATCATGGCGTGGAAGTAATAGATGAAAAACGCGATGCCACCGCCAAAAATCAGTGCGATGATTACTTTGAGGGAGGCACCACGAGATTTAATGAGCATAAACAGCAGAATAGGCGGCAACATAAAGAAGGCGACAAACGTTGCCAACTGATGTGTCAACACAACCGAGAAAGCAAAAAAGAATGTAACCACAAGGTAACCGGTTTTCTCGACGGATAGTGGCAAATAAGTTAGTAGTAAAAGCAGGAAACCGATTCCTAAAACGGTGGTGCAGCCGCCCCATTGGTTGAGCTCAAAGATGGGAAAGCACATCAATAGAAGAATTGCGGCTGCGACGCCGACTTTTTTGGTGAAGAATTTGCTGGCCAACAGGTAAACTGACATGACCATAATCCAATTCACAATCACCGTGACAACTTTAACCATAAAGATGAACTGACCGATGTCGCTTGCTCCACTAAGAGAGATGAACATTGCTAAGACGATTTCATAGAGAGGCGGCGTCCAACTCACGGTCGAGAGGGGGATTTGTTGGGTGTTAAGAAATATTTGGGCTTTTTCAAGATGCACCGCGGGGTCGTTGCCTAAGACGACGCCGTTCATAGATATGACTATGTAGAAGATTGTTAAAACCACAACTGAGAAAACGGCAAAGAAGAGGACTTCTAGTTTTTTTGGTTTCGTTAGTCTATCCATCAAGGCGTCAGCGTTCACCCGTCTTGATTGAGGTTCCCCACGACCTGAAAGATGGCGACTTCGCTGTTAATAAATACAAGGTCAAATGCGGGGTCATGCAGAAACTTGGATGCCATTTCAGTCGGCATTTGTTGGTCGCCTTCAACGTGAAGGATAACGTAGGAAACGTTGTGATCTTGGAGCGAAATCTTGTAGTCAAAAGATTCAGCAAACCCTTCGGAGCTAACAACGTCACCGAAAGAATTCAAATTCGCGCTTATCAAGGGAACAAAATAGTCATTCATTGTTTGCTGGTCAGCGTAGTATTGGAGGCTGTCGGTAACGGAGTAGGCGGCTGCCTGTATCTGATACTGGAAGTGGACTTGGTTTTGCAAATTATATTCTAAATGCATCTTGTTGGAGTGCTCGGTTGGAGCAGTCACAGCCGGCTGGTTCTCGTTAAAGATGAGTTGCCCAAACGTTTTCACGCCTAAATCAATCAACCCAATGGTCTGTGAATCCGCGTAGGGTATTGTGATGCCTTTGCTTTCTACATCAATATCCAACCAATTCAACTCAACATTGGGCAGGGCAGTGTCTAGTGTTGCGGTCAAGTTGACGAAACGGACGCCACGGTAGATGGTGGTGTATTGAGTATAGTTGAAGTAGTCGTTGCCTCGGCGGACCACTATGAGGTTATAGTCAGGATCAACTTGGGGATACGAGGTCATATACATATCTCGCACCGTAAGTTGATCCAAAGAAGTCGAATACTGCACGCCATCCACACTGTATTTTATGATGTTTTGATTGCTGTCAAAGTTGAAGAAAGAGTAGGGGAAGTAGGTCCAGTTGAGGTTAGCTAAGATTTCAGGGTTATGCCGTGCGATGTAGCCGCCGTCTTCGCGTACCTGCACCAACCCGTTATCTACCAGATAATTTGTATCAAGAAGGTTGCTGGCGTTCTTAGCAAGCGGAAACTCCCGTGCAAGCGTCAAATACTGCGGGTCCACCGCGCTGAGAGTGGGACGCTGGGCAAACCCAGAGAGCCACCAACCGTAATGAGCATCCGAAACCAAAATGGCATCTGCGGGAGTGTTTTCCTTAAGCCACTGAATAGCTTCCCAGCCGGGTTCATCCATGAACTGATAGAAATTCTCAATCGTCCGACCTTGAATAGGGGTCATAAAAATAGGGATAACAAAAAAAGAGAACAATAGAAAGCTCAGTAGAAAGAGGCTGTAGACGGTTTTGTGGGTCGCATGTTTGGAGATCCATGCGGCTGTCTTGTCGGCGTTTTGTTTTGCTTTTTGGTTTTGTCTGTCAAGAGCACGATGCAGACTGGTAGGATAGGAAACCGGGGGGGTTGGCGCGGGGGTGGGTTTGGCTTGTTCTTTTTGACTCTGCAGCGTTCGGTAGGCGTCTACGGTTTTAGCGAAGAAATCTGCGCCATGATCAATGAGCATCGCGATAAATATCATAATGGGTAAAATGACGAAGTACAAGAAGCGGTTGTAGTCGATTATGAAACCAAACAGGTAGCCCTGTGTTAAAATGAGGGGTACCAATAGCCAGCTGCATAGCAGAAATGTTGGGAGGGTGAGGTATTTTCCTTGATATTTTTTTGAGAAGAGCAGAAACGCGGGGATGATTAAGAATAAGGGTAGCACTAATTCGAGGGGGAGGATTCTTGTGGAGAGGGTAGCGGCGTTGATTGCGTCTGTTCCAGCTGAGACGTTGAAGGTAGAGTTGTCCTTTAGATAGGCGGGTACCGCGCTTGCAATGAAAGGAGATACCAAGGCAATTCCGATAAAGACGGGAAGTAACCAGTAAACGCCGGTTTTTCGGGTGACGCCTAAGCTTTTAGGAGCAATAAAGATGGCGAGTACCGAGAGGAAGGTTACGCCCACAAAGATGGCTGCGCTCAAGGAGTGAGATAAAAATAATGAGGCCACCAAAAGCGAGGTGGATGCCAAAAAGGGCGTTGGGGAGAAGCGGTCCTTTTGGAGATACAAATAGAAAATTAGCGGAATAAGCAGCAGGGTTATGGCGTTGGGGTAGCCTCCCCAGAGCAGCATTTCGATGTCGAAGCGGGAAATCGCTACCAAAAACGCCACAATAAACGCTGCGGACTCATTCCATATTCTGCGGGTGATAAGGTAAGAGGCTAAAACGAGCAGAGAGGAGAATAGGGATACAGCGACTGCTTGAGCTATGTATTCGGGTAGCCCTGTCATGAAGATGATTGCTGCGGAAAAGATGTGGTATCCGGGGAAGGTTAAGGATAGTCCGCCGCCTATTTGGTAGAAGTTCCACAGAAAATTCGTGTTTCCAGAAGCTGTGATGGAGTAGATGACGCTGTTGTGTAGTCCAATGTCGGCGCCGGAGGGGAACCCATTCCAGAGCATAAAGAGTAAACGGTAAATGAAGGAGAAAACGAAAACTAACAGTAACAGAAGGGGCTTTCTTGTTAACTTTAGCATCCACTCTCTCCTAAGGAAATATGTCTTACTTATTGATTATTTGTGAGTCAAAGCTTAAATATGAATTTCGAGTATAAAAAGCCCAGAGTATCTAAAAAGGAAAAAAGGTGTTTAAATGTCGTGGCTTAAATCTATGATGGAAAAAGAGCCTCCAGAACCAGAGAATCCATTAGGCATAGTCGTTATCGGCAACATTGAACCAGACATGCATGACACAGCAAAAGAAGCAGTCCGCCGATCTCTAAAACGCGCAGGCTTCAAAACCATTGACGTCGGAAAAAGCGTTGCTCCCCAAGTATTCATTGACAAAATAAAAGAAAACAACGCAAACCTACTTGCACTCTCCGTCAACACAGTCCCAGCAAAGAACAACTTAGCAAAACTTGACGAACTCTTGAAGGCAAACGGCCTCAAAGAGAAAGTCGGCATCATCATGGGCGGCGCAGCAGTCAAGAAAGAAGACGCAGACGCACTTGGCGCAATCTTTGGCAAAAACAAAGAAGAAGCTCCAGAACTAGCAAAGAAAGCTCTTAAGAAATAATCCATCAGATGTGGAAAAATGTCCTTTAAATTCCAAACCCAACAAAACATCTATGAGATTGGTAAAGCAAAAATTGGCGGTCAACCAGGAGAAAATCCAACTTTCCTGATTGGTTCCATCTTTTGGCTAGGCCAAAAAATGGTCCAAGACGCAAACAAAGGCATTTTTGATGCAAAAGCTGCCGAAGAAATTATTAACAGATGCCAAACTCAAAGCGACATAACCGGTGTACCATTCGCTCTGGACATTGTCGCAACAACCGAAACAGCATTCGAAAAATACATTGATTTCGTACCGAAACACACTGAAGCACCACTCATGCTTGACGCAATGAGTCCCAGAACTCGTATGGCAGCAGCGAATCTCGCAAAGAAGATGGGCCTCGCAGACAGGTGCCTCTACAACTCTGTCTATAAAGGCGTCACCGATGCTGAACTCGCTAACCTCAAAGAAAGCGGCATCAAAATGTCCATCGTGCTAGCTGATGACCCCAAAGATACCACCTTAGAAGGCAAGATGAATGTTATCGTTGAAGCGTTAGCATTAGCCGAAAAAGGCGGCATCACCAAACCACTGATCGACACAGCCATTCCCGCATTCGAACCAGACATGGGAACCTCTGTGCGCACCATACCAGTCATGAAAGAAAAGTATGGTCACCCTGTAGGCTTAGGCAGCGGCAACGTTGTCACAACCATGGGTTGGGTCAAAGCAAACGTCGCAAAAGAATTCCGCAAGGGACCCGTCTGTGCAACCAACACCATCATGCAAATGGCCGGCGCAAACTGGCTCATGATTGGTCCAGCTGAACAAGCAGAATGGGTATTCCCAGCAGTCGCAGTCACTGACACATACATTGCATCAGCAGCAGCCGACCTCGGAACAAGACCCCTCGAAGAGACTCATCCAATCTATAAGATGTTCATGTAAAAACATCTTCCTTATTTTTTATTTTAAAAAAATAAAGGAATCTACTCTGAAACCTCTCAAATGGCTCCTAATAATCGTCGTTTTCACAGCGCTAACCTTACTTGCTACTTATCTTTTGGCGGTTCCAAGCGGCCAAGAATTCTCCGCCAGCCTCATCCCACGCTATATCCTTAGCTTTGTGTTCATCTCTTTTCTGCCCGGTTATTGTCTTGTGAATATTTTGTTTGTCGGCAAGAACCAACTGGATATAGTTGAAGAAATAGTGCTTTCCGTCGCGTTAAGTTTCGCTTTAGCTGGCTTAATGGGATTATTTTTGGGACTCTCCCCCATAGGCATCAATCTAAACTCGATAGCGGTTTCCCTGAGCATTCTTGTGTTGACGCTTTCAGTAGTTGCGTTTGTAAGGAAAACAAAAAGCTTAGGAAAGCTTGATGTGCATAGCCCTTAGGGCATATGCCGCTGAAGTTTTCACTGCAGAAATCCCGTAAGTTCCGCCTTTTCGCATCATCTTAAACACGTAGCCTGGACGTAGATAGAATTGTTGGTAGGCTTTATAGCGGAGTTCGGCAAGTTTCTCCATGCTAAGCTGCGGGGTCTCAAAAGTGGGACCTGCCGTGTCGAATTTGTCAAAGTCAGTAACACGTAACCAGCCATTTTTGATGACCTGCTCATACATGGGTGTACCGGGGTAGGGGGTTGCTACGTAGAAGCCGACGTCGTCGGGGTTGACTTTTTTGACGAAGTTTATGGTGGCTTTGGCGGTTTCTTCTGTTTCGCCTGGGAAGCCCAAAACGACGTTTGCGATGGTCATTAAGCCGACTTGTTGTGCGGTTTTGAAGGAATCAAGGGTTTGGTCGAGTTTGATTTTTTTGTGCATTGCGCCAAGGATGGCTTCGGAACCGGATTCAACGCCCATCCATACAGCGATGCAGCCTGCGTCTTTCATGGTTTTTAGCAGTTCGCGGTCAACCATGTCTACGCGGGTGCCGCAGTCCCACATCATGTTTAGTTTGCGTGTGTGGAGTTCTTCGCAGATTTTTAGGACTCGGTTTCGGTCAACTGAGAAGGCGTCGTCGTAGAAGGTGACTTGGTCTACGCCATATTTGTCGTGGACAAGTTGCATTTCGTCGACGACGTTTTTGGCGCTGCGCCAGCGGTAGCCTCTGCCGAACATGCGCACGGTGCTGCAGAAGTCGCACCAAAACACGCAGCCGCGGCTTGACATGAGGGGGATGAGGATTTTGCCCATGCGTTTGAGGTTTTCCATTGGCATCAGGTGATGTGCGGGGAAGGGTAGGGCGTCGAGGTCTTGTATGAGTGGGCGGTCTTCGGTGCGGCGGATGGCTCCGTCTTTTTGG
This sequence comes from Candidatus Bathyarchaeota archaeon, assembly GCA_026014745.1. NCBI lineage: Archaea > Thermoproteati > Candidatus Bathyarchaeota > Candidatus Bathyarchaeota archaeon. Next base: position 794,699 of record JAOZHS010000002.1, read on the forward strand.
CGATAGGTTATGCCTAATACGTTTGTTAGGGGTTCGTTGTGTTGGAGTTTTTCTAAAAGTTCAACGAAGGTTGCTTCTCCTTCTCGGCGGACCACGATGTCTAGGCTTGGGTATTCGTTGAGGGCGTTTTCGTCCCAAAATGTGCCGTGACTGCCGCCCAGCATGGTTGTTGCGTTGGGGTGGAGTTCTTTGGCGATGTCGATTAGTTGCATCGCGGACTTGTAAAGCAGAGTCGTTGCGGTGACGCCGACGACTTCGGGGGATTCTTTGCTCATGCGGGCGCGGAAGAGGTCACTGGTTAAATGTTCAGCTTGGCAGTCGATGACGCTGATTTCGTGGCCTTCTTTTTCGGCGACTGCAGCCAGATATGCTAGCCCCAAGGGGATGAACGGGGGGTGGGAGTGGACATGTGGCGGATAGGGAGGATTGATAAGAGTAACTTTCACAGTGTGATACGCCCTTCGTTGGAAGGGTTAGACGTTAAAACGCATTATATAGTTTTCTCAACAACGCTACACGCCCCGAAATAAGGGAAATCATGCAGAATAACGGTTTTAGCAAAGCACTGGTTTTCAACATACTAATGAGGCGTTTCTGCGTCAATACTGACCTACCCCCCTTAGGTTTCTGCATAGAACCACTAATAGGATCCAAATATGTTTTCCAAAGTCCTAAATTACTGAATTTCTTTGCAAACACCAAAAAGCAGTGCACAGCGATATGCAGTCGGGCACTTGCATAGCCCATTCAGGCGGGGTCGGTCATGTCTCACCTGTCAGCCCAGAGCCCAGCCGCCGCCTATAAGCAATTTTGGCAAACAAACAGCATAACAAAAAATACTATTTTGATGCATGAGAACGCTTTTTAAAAAACAAGACGACGCCAACAATAACAACCGCCGTTAACAATGCACCAGCCGCCGGCACAATCAAGGAAACCTCAACTGCTTGCGCTGCGGGGGGTATTGCTGCGACGGAGAAGTATTCAGTTTCAGAAGCTCCTAAGTTACCTGCAGTGTCCCAAGCATAGACAGTTATGTTGTACTCTCCCGCAGGCAAAGGAGACATAGTCGAGTTCGCGTTGACCGTAACGTTTTGTTGCCCGTTTAGGCTGTAGGCGATTTTTGAGTAAGCCTTGCTGACCGTGAGGTTAAGCGGGACCTCCGAGGTTGAGGACACGTTTTCTGGGGGCAAAACCGAAACAGTTGGTGCCGTGCGGTCTATTGTGAAGCTTATTGTCGCTGTAGAGCTTATGAAAAACTCTTTGCGGGTTAACTCTTTCTCGTTTGTGTAGAAGCCCATCCCAACGGCATTTATCACTATGTTATGTTGTCCCTCGGGAACGTTTGAGAGTAGAAGGTTGAACGTCGCCTGTTCTTGGCAGCCTTGGAGAATATCGTTTGTGTCTTTTTTCCAATCGGTTTGGTACGTTACGCGTTGCACGGTTGTAAATGAAGCGGTTCTTGATTGTGGAGCAGTCACATTGAAAGCTAACGACACACGACTGGTATTATAAGCGGTATTGTTGTTCGGTGAAGCCACGTTGATTGTAGGTGGGTATGTCTCTTGGTCGGGAGGCACCTGACCAGTTATCATATAAGGGTTTGCCACACCATAGGCAACCAAATTGGCGTCAACCATTAACAGAACCAGAAAAGCGATCACGAAAATGGAGAGGTTGCCTTGCCTTGAATCCACAAAGACTCCTTCACTCAACGGTTTCTTTCTTGCCTAAAAACGTTTTTTGTCAAGGTTTCTTGACAAAAGAGAGGGATCTTTGGTTGAGGTTTCTTGACTTATCGTTAAATTAGAGCAGCAACATGGAAAATGGACGTTTGTAATCGGACATTAGAATTTGATTTCGCTCGCCCTTAGTTGTTACGATTCACTTTTCTAATTGCTATGAGGGCGCCAAGTAAAATTACTGAAATAATCACTGCTAAAGAAGCAACAATAATCATAGTAAACATTGGATCATTTGGGATGTTAACGTTGAAGAAGACCGTTTCGGAGGCATCTATACGGCCCGATGGCTCTTCCGTATAAGCAATGATATAATGCTTTCCGTTGGACAAACCAGTCAAGGTTGTGTTTCCAGTAATCGGGACTTTTTCTTGTCCGTCGACGGCATAAAAAACATTGTTAACTGGATGGTCCACGGTGATGTTTAAAGGAAAAGAAGAATTTGTTAAGGTGGCATTTTGAGATGGATAACTTATTTTTGGAGTTGTGTACATTTCAAAGTTAACTGATGAATTGCTTTTTAGCCAGCAATTATACTCATGAAGACCATCCTTCAAGATTTCGCCATCCGCCCCTGCTGCTACTGTTAATGTATGCGGACCGAAGGGAATGTCAGTGATGTTAAAGTCAAATTGGGTAATATCACCTGTTTTTTTCCCAACTACTGAAACATATTCTTGTATCCAATCGCCCTTATACGAAACCCCTAAAGTGTACATATTATAGTTGTGACCTTTGGGGTCGGTTACCGTTATGCTTACATTTAGAGTTCCATTGGAATAGTCTGCGTTGGCTATTGGAGTTACAATAGTAATTCTTGGCGGGGCAACATTTGCTGGAGCAGGTCTATTCCCAAAAAAGAAGTCATATCCGGAAGGATTAGCCCTAGTTACTTGTAAGGTGTAAACGATTAACAAACTTAGAACCAAAATTAGACACAATACGCCTAACTTTTGCATTTTTTACTACACTTAAATGCGCAGGCTCTTCTTAGATTTATCTTTTACTCAATTTGGAATAAATTCTAAATTGTTTTAAACATAAAAAACGAGCCGGGCAAATCATGAAAATGTTAAAACAAAAATTCGCCCCGGCTCCTCCCAAAACACCGTGGGTTCATAGTGGAATCTGCCCGTCGCCATCAATGTCTGGTTGAAATCGGGGAACGAGAGGGTTGTACCAAAATAATGATACTTCGCGCCGCCATACTCGTCGACTAAGAGGTATTTTATGTGGTTGGCTTCGCATTGGTTGATGAGCTGCGTCATGTTGAAATTCGGCGTGTAGGTGTCCACGGGCTCCGCTGGAAACTGATACACTCCGATGGGTGTGGGGGAGTTTTGGTTGAGGTAGAACCAGACGATGCTTTGGTCCATCAAGTTGAAGGGGCAAAGCACCATAACGTTTTCGCCCTCGGAGAGGTGGCTTGTGACATAGCTAACCGCGTCCCCGATGGGCAATTCGACCTGATAATTCTCAGAAATGCTATATGCGTCGCCTACGCTAAACGCAAAACCAACTAAAGTAACAGCGATTAAGCCGCACGCAGCCCCCTGCATCAACATCCTCTTGGGCACACTCAAATGAGGCAGCCGCCAAGTCTTCTGCAACCAACCCAACCCCGACACAACCAAATTCGAAGCCGCAATCGCCAAAACAGGAAACAGCGGAATAAGGTAGCGCCACTCCCTGTTCGGGATGGCTGTGAAGAAGACGTAGACGACGATGAACCAGATGAGCAGGTATTTGTCTTGGGTTTTGTGTCTTAGCGCTAAACCCACCAGCCCTGCCAACCCCAAAACGTAAAGCACCACCGAGATGGGATGCACTGTGGGGTATTGTGCGGCTAATTCGATGAGGTAGAAGATGGGCACCTGCACCCAACTCGGCAACCCATCATACCAAGAGGGGAAACGTCCAACGCCCGTGCTGTAGAGGGATTTGTCGGGGTTGCCGATGTTTAAGGCATAGAGCCACTGATTTAGCATCCCTGCTGAATACAATCCATAAAACAGCGCCGCCAACGGCACCACCACCGCCAAAACAGCCAAAATTAAACGGGGAACCGTGCGGAACTTCTCCATCAAATAGCCCCGCCCTAAAACCGCCAAAGCCACCGCCGCCACCACAAGCGCAATCACCGTCTGATACTTCGTTGCCACGCCCAAAGCAAAAGCCACGATGCTTAGCGCTAGAAACTTGGTTTGATGCTTGGTTAACCAAACAAAAAACGACGCCAACGTCAACGTGAAGAAAAAGAGCAGGGTGGTTTCTATCATACCCATGCGGCTAAGCAGCACATAGCCAGGTATTACCGCTAGAAAGGCGCTGGCAAGCAATGCAGTTTTAGCACCGTAAAATCGCAGGGTAAACTCGAAAACCACTCCCATAGACAGCAGCGAAAATGCTACTGAGACAAGTCGCCCCGTAAAGACGCCCACGCCGCCCACAGAGTAGAAGCCTGCAATGAGAACGCTGTAGAGAGGCGGATAGAAATTGTTCCATGCCGCATACTGCTCCAAGTTGCCACGCAGTAGCAGGATGCCTGCGTTGAGGTTGCCGACTTCATCCCACTGCACAGGCATCACGGCTAAACCGCCGATTGGGGGGATACCGAAAATCAATATCAGCCCGTAAACTAACGCGAATGCCAAAAAGGCGAGACGCCAACGGTTCACGCCAGCCCTAACCCAAGCCGCAATCGAATTAAAGCTGACCTTCAAGGCTACCCCACGCAGAATCTTTAGGGCAAAACAGCTTATAAAACAATCTTTAACCCACCCCCTCTTAACGCAGAGGCAGACCCCTAGAAATTTATAGGCAACCTCAAATAGTGAGGATGCATTGAAATAACAAAAGAAGGGTCAATTTTGACAAATGTGAAGTTGAAGACTAAAGGAAAAAAATACTACCAAAACACTCACGGAAAAATCTGCAGAGTTAAAGCCAAAACAAAGCTAAACAAGCTATCGCACCTAAAGAAAGCGCAAAGAAAACTAAAAGCGCAAGTTAAAGCCTAAATTTAGCATACCGTTAATCGGTTTACCTTCAAACGGTAAGGGTCGTATACTCTAAACTGAGGAGTTTTTTTGTTTTTACCACGCCGCCAAATGCCCTTTAGGGATGGCAAATACAGCTAAAGTCAGGTTAAACCGTCGGGATGTTTTTCCATCCACTGCAAAGCATAAGCTTCAGCTTTAGACGCCGTTGCATATTCAGGAGAAATACGGGTCCCTTCGGCGTTGCTAGTTTGTTGCCCAACGAAAAGAAGGGCATGATACGTTTGGCTAAAATCTTTTTTTGCAACTATCAGAGTCTGCCCTGTAGTTTGGTTAACAAAGCCACCGTTGTTACTGATTCTGCGCCAACCTTTAATTAACTTCACAGTTCAAGCTCCAAAAAGGTCACAATATCGACGAGCATTATCTACGCCTTGCCCACACCTGTTTAGGCTCAAAACAACTAGTTGCCTGTGCTTTTTGAGATGGATTCGCTAAACGTTTAGCAAAGCAAGTTTTGCAGTAAACCGGTTTTCCGGGAGTCGGTTTGAAAGGTACAGTTGTAGGTTGATTGCAGGTAGCGCATTTTGCGTCATAGAGAGTTCTTTGCATTTTTTCACCCCTATTTAGTATCAAGGCTGGAACTGTTTGTTACTGAGTCTTCTTTTTAACGTAGACAAAGTGCATCAAACCTCAGCTGTTTGTAATATTTGAAAAGAATCCTTATTCAGATAGGCGCACCCAGGGGGATAAGAGAACTCTTCAAGGCATGGAGTATATCAACGACCTAATAAAGGAATGGATAGAAAAAAGGTTTTTTGACAAAAAATTCCGCGCCAATAATCAAAAATCAATAAAAGGTCGCAGATAAAACGATTAATTAGGCAAAAACAGAAGATCCACCTGTTTATGTCGCAGATAGATATATTAGGTATAGAGTCGTAATTTATATGGGAATGTACCGAGTTTTTAGAGTAAAATCTAACCACTTCTGAGATAGTCACGCTACCTCACATTTCTGGAGACAAAAAAATGAATGTTGAAGAAAAAACTCAATTTATAATGGCTATCCGAAATCTCACGTTCACCAAAGAAGAAAAACACCCCAACTACACCGACACCACAGCCAAAGATAGCTCAAACAAAAAAATTCTCTTACGCACCATAGAACCACAAGGAAGAACAGGATTCACGGGAGTAGACGACGTAAAAAGCATGAGCAGACTAATGGAAAACGAAGACTACGAGGTAGGCATCCTCATCAGCAAACGCTTCACAACTGCCGCCCTCGAAGAAATATCGAATAAAAATATACAATTAATTTCCGACGATTACATGCCACACTTTGAGACAGGAACACTCTACCAAACGATAATTAACTGCGTCAACAACCAATGCAAAGTCAACTGCGGAAAAATTCCACAGAAAAAATCCGATTGCGAAGATAAAATAGAAAACAAACCGTGCAAAGTCAAAGCGCTCAGCGATAATTCATTGTTCCATTTTGAACAGGGCTGGGTCGGCTTAATGCAAAATGACCTAAAAAAGCTCCTAGCACTAAAAGCTGCTCAATAACCAACTTTTTTAAATAAGAAAAAGAATGTTTAGCTGATTAATTCAACTGTTGTTCCTATCGCTTGACCGGGAACACCATGAACGAATCGCGCAAGAACCATACCATTTTTGCCATGTGTACGCATAATTTTTCCAGTCATCGTACTGGTTTGGTTTTTCCAAGTTACTCTCTGCCCGACTAGTTTTCCTGCTAAACCTTCGGAGTCAATACCGGAAAACTCGATTAGACATTCTTTTGATGCTTGCGCTTTGGGTCCTATTCGGAAATTTGTTATTCGTCCATAAATTTTTTGAGACAAAAATATTCACCGTTTTTAAGTGCCCCTTTAGAGAGCCTTCGAGCTTTTAAAGGTGCCCTAAACATACATAGAAAAGCGTTACAAAAAACAAAAAGAAAGAAGAAAGGGAAGTTTATTTGTAGAGTTGTTCCCAGCGGGCGAAAAGATCCAGCACTTCGTCGCCGCCGTGGTCTTTGAGAAACTCGCGGGTTTCTTTGTCGGCTGCGGCTTCTTTTTGGAACTTCTGGATATATTCAGCTTTTTCGGCAAGGAAGATGATGCCGTCTACGCCTTGGCGGGCAACGCGGGTTGCAACAGTCATGATTTGTTTGGTTGGTGCCACGGTGTCCCAGGTTTCGTTTGGTCCACGGACATAGAAGTTTACGAAGGTGGGTTTCTTTAGTTGACTCTTAAAGCCGCGTGCGATTGTTTCCCAGTACCAAGGAGTTGGGTAGGCTTTGCTAAACATTGGGATAACAAAGTAGTCAGCGTATTGGGCTAAAGCTTCAAAGTCATAGCCAAAACGAACTTTACCCAACAATGGGTCAGGAAGCAAGTTAACAAAGAGGGGTTTGCCAGAGACGATTTCTTTAACTTCTGCAAGGAAGTCAGTTACTGTTTTTGCACGCCATTCTACCCAGCTAAGACCACTCTTGGCTTGTGCCGCGATGCAACGTGGGCAAGTGCAGAAACCTTGGTCTGCGAAGTGTTGGCTGCTGATGCTGATGCCGGGAGTTTGTTTGGCGGATTCAGCAATGATTTTAAGGTTATATTCGCGGGCTTCGGGGTTAGTCATGCAAACAACGTCCCAGCGGAGGTTGAAACGTTTGTTGGTGCGCAATGCTGGACCGAAGCTGCTCATGGAGACCCAGTCGGGGCGTTTTGCCGCCATGTTGTTGTCGCCAAATACAGCGATGTTAGTGTACATTTTGGGGTTTACTTTTCCGACTATGCCGGATTCTGATTTCTGTCGGTAAAAGTTGTAGTCGACGCCTTCAACAGGCTCGGGTTGATATAGAAACACACCGAATTTCAAGTCATTACACCATCGATTTGTAATCGTTTTGTATGGAATTGGAATTGCAGGTTATAAGTCTTTGCAGTTTAGCGGCTTAAGCGTTTACGCTTTAGTTTGGAATACGATTTTCGTTTTAAATGTGTAAGCCTAACCAACATTTAGTCAAAAAAATTTACATCGTAAAGCCATCAGGCACGTTTTGCTGTGGCAGCCTTGACTATTTTGATTAATGCAGCTTTTATCAGAGGAGGCAAATCAACAGCGTCGTAGTTGGGCAGACTTGTGTAGTCGATTTCAGCGATGCCCTTGCTTGCGGTTTCCCAGTTTTCAATGTCGGAAGGTAACAGATTTTTCTGGTAATCCTCATCAAGCTTTGCTGCTGCCAACAATAACCCACCTAAAGAGGGAGTATTCTTGAGGATCTCAGCTAAACCCTCAACGCTAATTGTTAAGCCTTCAATTTTGGAAACTTCCGTCGCCAACTTTTCCAGCGGCAAATGCCGCTCTTTTAGGCGGGCTGCAACTGTGCGGGTTCCCCAAAAGGGTTCCTGCTTAAGCAACGCTTCATGTACTGCGGCTCGGGTACAGGAGCCGACGAGTTTGCCCAGTTTGGAGGCGGGACCTGCTAAAGTTATGGGTTTGCCCTTGCCAGTTGTGACAACGGTGACGCTGTCGGTTATGGAGCCCGTTGCGGAGTCGCCTGTGTAGCGGCTTCGGATATCGAGGTCGCGTAACGCTGCGGTTTTGGCTTCGGTGGCGGTGATGAGGGCGGCGACCATGCAGCTCTCTGAGGGGTTGCCGTCTATGAATACGATGATGTTTATGGTTCCTGTGATTTCGTAGACATCCATTTCTTCGCCTGAGGCTTCGCCATGTTGGCATCCTGCAGTGGCAAATATACTAACGGTGTAGTCGGGGGTTTTTTTGGTGAATTGGCTGTAGTTTTTTATTTTTGCCGCGGTTACCATGGCGAGGTAATCTGCGGGTAAATCGAGTTTTGCCTTTGATGAGGTGATGAGTTCAAGCGGGTCAAGGTGCAAGGAACGGTCGTTATAGCCGTCCGGCACTCCTACATTGAGGACAGCATGAACCTGTTTGCACCCGCCGTTAAATATTGCAGAACTAACTGTTTTTAAAGCGTTATGTGAAAATACGGCTAGCACATTTTCGTGAACAACAAACTTTGCTCCGCCGCCAAGCTCAACTGCATCCAAGCCATCCAATCCCCATAAAACTACTTTTGGGGGTTACTGGCATTTATAGTAATAGCTTTAGAGGGACACAAATTAACGCAGATTCCACACTTTGTGCATTGCACAACCTCAATAAGTTGGGGCTTGTGGTTTTTGCCCTCTTCTAGGGCGCCCTGTGGACAAACACCGATGCATATTTGCCCCGTGCACGGCTGACACTTTGAAAGGTCAATAACTATTGAAGCCTTACGTTTGTCCATGCGAATCAACAATTAAATAAGCGCCAAGAATATATCTTTTGCGAGCAAGGTATTGGGCATGAAAATTGGCTTAGTCACCTACAAACCAGAACACGTCGAAGGCTACGATGTCCACGTTTACTATTCAAAATGGGCTGACGGGCAAGCTTTCCCCGCCGCCAAAGGCATGCAAAACGATGTCACCGTCTTCTGCGACGCCAAAGCCATCCGCGAAGACCCCTCCATCGTCGCCACCTCCCCGGGAGGACCTGCCCTTCGGCGAAACCGAAAATCCAACTTAGCATTTGACTTTGTATGTCCCACACACGCCGGCTACCGCGCCAAAGTCTACGACTACCTTGACAGCCTAACCAAACAAGACATCGAAGGCATAACACTCAACCTCTACCATTTCCCAGACCAAGAATACTGCACCTGCCCCAGATGCACCGAACAGCACCAAAAGAGCGGTTTAAGCTGGACGGATTGGCGAGCCAAAGTCGTAACCGATTTTCTGCGGGAAGCCAAAACCCACACCAAAGGCACCTTCGCCGTGGAAATGTTCCCCGACCCCGTGTTAGCTAAGGAACGCTTCGGCATTGACTTTCCAGCAATCGCCGAGTTAGTAGATTACTTCCATGTACCGCTCTCATCAAGAGACTACTTCACCAACTACTGGGTAGACACCATTGTGCGCGACTTCGTAGCAACCCTCAAAAAACCTGTGGTTGTGGAGCTAAGCGCAGAAATGCCCACTGACGAGAAACTTGACGCTGTCCTAAAAACTGTCTCGTACATTTCCCGCCACAATCTCATGGCCACACTGCTACTGGTTCATGATTCGGAAAACGCCCGCCAAATCGCCAAGTACGCGGTTCATAACAGCGATTTCCACGAGTGGCTCGACTTGAACGAGTTCACAAAAATGAAACAGATAGTGGATGGCTGGGCAAAAATCTACTAGCCACCTTCTTCTTTATTGAGCAGCAAAGCTAAGTTTTTTGGTTACTAATTTTTGCACGGTAGGCTCTTAACCGCTCCATATCCAAATCCGCCGTCAACACAGAATCCTCAGGCGCATCTGTAACCTCACCGAGAACTGCCCAAGGAGCAATGATGGCGCTTCTGCCGCCCCGCATATTCGAGCTAACGTTGCCGACTTTTAGGATGAACATGCCATAGTCGCGTGCGATGCCCTCGGTTAAGGGGTGACCTTTCACGGTTGGATGAGTACCCATAGCCGCCACGGGCAGGGTAACAACTTCAGCGCCTAATGCAGCAACTTTTTTGACCAAGTCGGGGTCGAAGGTGTCTGCACATACAATCATGCCGAGCCTGCCAAAATCAGTGTCTATAACAAGTGGTTCTGAACCTCGAGAGACGCCTGCGTCAACTTCAGCTTTTATGGGGTTAATTTTTTTGTATCTTGCAAGCATTACCCCGTTGCGCCACAGCGTGCTGGTGTTGTAGTATTTTCCGTTGTCCTCTTGGAGTACAGAGCCGCCAAGCAGGTAGATGTTGCCGATTTCTTTAGAGATTTCTTGAAGGAACTGGAGAGTTTTGGTTGCGGTTTCTTGGCTGATTTTGGGGGCGTCCGCGAAGTGGGCCATGCAGTTGGGGACGGTGAAATATTCGGGGAGGGCGATTAGAGTTGGGTTTTGTTTGGCTGCTTTTTGGACTGCTGTTTTTGCGGCTGTGAGGTTTTCTTGGAGGTTTGTGCGGATTTCCATGTGGAGAACGCTGACTTTCACTTGGGGTACCTCATTTGTTGTAGTGATTTCGTTTTTTGGGATTTAAACATAGTTGCTTGTAACGTTAATGGAAAGAATTCTTTACAAGTTGCCGATTGTTCAAAATCTATATCGTGTATCAGCACAGTTGTTTAATATTTGATGGCTTTTATATGCATACAGTTAACTTTATATGCACCGCGGATGACAAACACAGTAAAGAGAGGGATTGAATTTGACCCTTAATGAGTCTGAAGTAAGCAAACTTGTCCCAGAAGTAAGAACATTAGTAAATAAAGTTGTCAAAAGAAATCTAGCTGATGGATTCCTGTTCTCAGCAGGAACCGACACCCAAATCATCGCCTACGAAGCCGTGAAATACAAACCAGACATACCCTGCCTCACCCTAGCATTCAAACATGGACAACCCAAAGACACCCAATACGTCAAAAAAATGGTTGAGCTCCTCCACCTCAAACAGGAAACATACGAATTCGGCAAAGAAGACGTCTACAAATTCTACCCCAAAGTGGTGGAAGCACTCAAAAAATATGACCCCATGGAAATCCGCAACAGCCTCCCCGTTTACATTGGCTTAACCCTGCTAAAACCCAAGGGCATCAAAACGGTCTTCACCGGCGACGCCCTAGACGAGCTTTTCGGTTACCCATGGCAGTTCCACCTCTCAGAGGAACAGTTTGCAATCAAACAGCAAGAAATGTGGGCGGAAATGGGCTTTTCCTCGTTCCCGATGGCAGAATCTCTTGGCATGCAAATTAAGGCACCCTACCGCGACCCTGACTTCATGGATTGGGCAATGAAATTGCCAATTAAATACAAGATTAACATGTACAACGGCGTCAAATACAGCAAATGGATTCTACGCAAAGCCTACGAAGACGTCATACCTAAAGACATCATCTGGAGACCCAAAGCACCCCTAGAAGCAGGCACCGGAACCGAAACATTACGCACATACTTCAACGACCTAGTAGAAGACAAAGAATTCAACGAAAAGAAAGCAGCAATCAAAGCAGAAGACGACGTCGAAATCCAAGACAAAGAACAACTGCTCTACTACGAAGTATTCCGCAAGAAATTTGGCAAACCCAAAGACGTGTTCCCCAAAGTTGAAGGCGGCGTCCAATGCCCCAAATGCAAGAGCTACATTAAGACCAAAATCCAGTTCTGCAAAACCTGCGGAGCCTACCCAATCTAATCTTTCCTTTTTCTTTGTTAATTTATCAAGTTTCTAGGCATTAGCGTTTTTAGTTAGGGTTTACTTTCCATAGGAGAGGACCCCTTTGATGCCATCGATACCAACCGTGTTGGAGGCTAGAGGCGCTTTTTTTGGTAAGCGATTCGTACGGTTGAGTTTGGTTTTGTTTCTGATACTTCTCTTATTGGGCACAGTCATGCAGGTATCGGCGGAAACCTCACACTACACCGTCGTTAGCCAATGGGGCAGTTATGGGTCAGAAAATGGTCAATTTGATAAACCAAGCAGCATCGCAGTTGACCAAGCTGGCAACGTCTACATATGTGACTCCGCCAATAATCGTGTACAAAAATTCTCCAGCTACGGAACGTATGAGTTGCAATGGGGCAGCCCAGGTTCAGAGGAAGGTCAATTCAGCAATCCCTGCGCCATAGCGCTCGATAAGGAGACAAACGTCTACGTCGCTGACAACGGCAATAGTCGGGTGCAAAAGTTTTCTGCCAACGGAACTTTTATGCTCGAATTCAAAAAAGACAAGCCAGATGCCTTTAGTCCCTGCGGCATCGCCTTAGACACTTCAGGCAACCTATATGTTTCTGACGCAGCCAACAACTGCATCATCAAGTTCTCCAGCAACGGTACCTACCTAACGCGTTGGGGAAGCCAAGGTTCAAACCAAGGCCAACTCAACCATCCGATGGGACTTGCCGTCGATGCACAGGGTAACGTCATTGTTGCAGACACCCAAAATAACCGCATCCAAAAGTTCTCTGAAAACGGAACCTACCTCGGTCAATGGGGCAGTTTTGGCTCCAGTAACCTACAATTTAGCCGTCCCAGCGATGTCGCAGTCGACGCAAACGGATACCTGTACGTTGCTGACGCTGGAAATAACAGAATTCAGGTGCTCTCTTCAAACGGGGCATATTTGGAGCAGTTTGGCGAATACGGCTCTATCGAAGGCCAATTCAATGATCCTACAGGCGTGGACGTTGACACCGCTGGCAATACGCTCTACATAGCCGACACAAACAATAACCGTGTACAGGTTTTTGTGGCTTCATGTTTGACCTGCGCGCCAGAGCCGCCGTGGGCAGCAAGCATCCTTGTCATTTTTGGCATAGTCGCGGTGGCTTTGGCTGTAAAGTTTAGGTCCAGATTCCATAAGAATTGGCTTTTTTGGGAAAAACCTTAATTCCCCATTTATGTACTCTTCAAAAACACAATTACCTTGCAGAGTGACTATGTATGGCTAAGCTTAGTGACTTAAAGTGGGCTATGGGATTAAGTATCTTTGCGGCAAGCTTCATATTCGGATTTTTCCTCTTAGCAATCATTTTCCTACTCCAATACTATGTATTGGGCTTCGACATAATCACGGGGTTGCTCTTAGCCATAGGCGGCACATTACTGTTCATACTCTTTGAATATGCAATTGGCCCCACCATAGTCAGCTTATCCATGCGTCTACATTACCTCAAACCGGGAGAAAACCCCTGGTTAGAAAACACCGTAAAAGAATTAGCTGCCAAAAGCAACCTTCCCATGCCAAAACTTGCCGTTGTCCCCGACAGAACGCCTAACGCCTTCACGTTTGGCCGAACCAGCAGCAGCGCGGTCTTAGCTGTCCATGAAGGATTACTGCGAAGCCTCAACCAAGACGAAATCCGCGGAGTAATCGCCCACGAATTAGGACACATCAAACATAAAGACTACATAGTCATGACCATACTCTCAGCATTACCCCTTATTGCCTATTGGGTTTCTCAGCTGGCGTTAACTGCAGGATGGCTAAGCGGAGGAACATCACATAGACGAGGCAAAGAGGAAGGCAACGCCGGCGCCATACTGGTCGTGATAGGCATAATCTCCTTTGTGGTTTACATCGTGAGTTTTCTAGCCGTAATGCGCCTCAGCCGACTCCGTGAACATTTCGCAGATGCCTTTAGCGCATATCTCACAGGCAAACCCCGCAGCCTCGAAAGCGCACTGGCAAAAATCACCTACGGATTATCCATTGCACCAAAAGCAAACGCATCAGCCCGAAGCTTCTACATCGAAGACCCCACGCAAGCTAAACAGGAAATCGGCGATATTATGAAAAATAAAAACAAATATGACCTCGACAACGACGGCGTCCTCGACGAGCGGGAACTGCAATTAGCGATGGAAAAAGAATCCAAAGACACATGGGCACAAATGAACAGTTTATTTGCTACTCATCCCGCCACATTCAAAAGAATTTTGCTCTTGCGTGAAATTGAGCAGGAAATGGACACAGGCAAATACAGCAGCGACAAAATGTACACGCACGTCTAATCCCTTTTCTGTCTTTTTGAACAAAAATTAAAAAAAGAAAAGAGGGAAAACTCTTCTTTAGGGTTTTTTTCTTAGTAACAATATACCGAGTATTGCTATTGCAATGATTATGGCTATTGTTGAGACTGCAAAGTATAATTCAAATGGTGGTTGAGTTGGAACGATTTCGGGTTGCTGGGTTGCAGTTGGTACTGGTTCATCAACGACAAATGAGCTTTCAGCATGCGATGGATAGTAAGATTTTGAGCCGCCAAAGGAGGCGTAAACTGTGTATGCGCCGGGTATGTCTGGTTTCCAGTTAAATGTGTAGAAGCCTGTTTCGTCAGATTTTGTGGTGCCTATGTTTCGGTAGTTGCCGTTAGAATCTAGCACATCGATGGTTACTTCTACGCCGGTAGTGTTTGTAGGGAGGGGTTGCTGCATATACACGTATTCCATCCATCTGCTCTGGCTCTCATCTGAAATTGCGGGTACGCCATTTGGAAAACGAGTGGATGGTGCATTTTGTTTTGTGCCTGCCGAGATGTCAGTTACGGTTCCGCGGATTATTACAGATTGGTCCTGTTGAACGCCTGCATCTGGAGCATCTACAGTGAGTGCCGTTGGACCTTTGCCGTAGCAATATACTTGTCCGTCATAGTTGTTGTATAATATGAGGTTGCCTTCTGCGATTGCGATGCCATTGTAGTTGTAGAAACCTAAAGCATCCCAAATTAATGACCCGTCAGTTGCGTTTAGACAGTAAACTTTTGCCCCTTTGAATAAGGGTGGATTATAGGCATGACCTGCTGTAACATAGAATTTTCCGTCAGCGGCTGCTGCAGGTTGATTGAGAGGGTATCCTTCATAGTTGACGTCTAATCCGCTGCTTCCCGTGAAGAAATCCCACAACTTCTCGCCAGTCTGTAGGTCATAAGTGTGGACGTATCCGCCGTAGTCGATTCCAAACAATTTGCCTTCGCCAATTCTTGCTTGCCAAGAATAAACACCATAAGCGGTTGGATATGCGTCAGTTGGACCCCAAACTTTCTTTCCATTGTTGATGTTGTATCCTTCCCATGTCATTGTTTCTGGGAAGAACATGGTATAGATTCCGTTTCCTGCGGGACTGCCTTGCAATGTGTTCCAAGATATGCCGATGCCGTCGGGAAGCGTTCGGTTTACCGCCCATAATTCGCTGCCGTCTTTTGTGCTGTAACCAATTTCCATCTCTGAAGTGTAGGGAATTGACCAAGAATTAATTGTTGTAGCTAGAATTACGTCGGGAGTGATCTTTTTAATTGATTGCGTATGTGGCTGATTGTAGGTTTTTACTGTTACATTAAACTCTATGCCTTTTGTCCAATCCATTGTTCTCTGCATCATGGGTCGCCATTGCCAAACGTTGCCGCCTGCCAAGACGCCGGGTTGCTGATAGTACATTATGGCTTTGGTTGAATTCCACTTAATCAACGTGTTAGCTTGACCGTTGAGTATGTAAACTAAGATTTCACCGTTTGGCCCAAAGACTGTTGTGCCTGTGGATGCATTAGCTAAACTAAATAGCCATTGTCCAGTCCAAGGATCATAGCAATTGTAGGTGGAACCAGTTGACCATAAGTAGGGGATAACGCCGAATTGGTTGGGTGAATTGTAGTCGTAATATTGACCAAAGGATATGCGGGTGTTGTTTTGCCACCAGAGTTGTTTTCCTGTGCGTAGGTCTAAGCAGACTGCGCCGCCGGTGCTAGCAGAAGTGCTCATCGGCAGATTCAAAATAAGTTTTCCATCAATCACGATTGGGCTGCTCATTTTGGTTTCGTAGGCTAAGCCTGTGTAGTAGTTCCAATCAGTGTAGTTGCCTCCAACGACACCGCCTGGTGCTAAAGGATAAGTCCAAAGTATGTGACCAGACTCGGGGGCGGTTGTATAGGGGTTATAGTAGTTGTAGCCATCATAGTTGCTCATCAGCCAGTCACCAGCAATAATAGACCATTCAGGGTTCATACCGTAGATAGGTCGCGTCCAGTAATCTGTTGGGAGCGGAGTTACAGGCCAAGCTTCCACGGGATCCTGTTGCACAACAACTGTAACTACAGTACTGTTGCTAGGTTTATAGTAGTCGCCCACAAATGCTGCGTTACTTGTTCCGGTAACGGGATTGGGGTTTTTGCCAGCTATCGTTTGTCCAAGGAAAAACATCTGGAAGCTATAGTTACCAACTATGTCTGGAGTGTAGTTTGTGTAAGCGGCGCCGACGTCGTCGGTTGTGAAGGGACCCAAAGTTTGAGTTTTGCCGTTTGGGTCAATGACTGTTACTGTTAAGCCTTCCCAGCGATCTCCGAAAGCTACGTTGGCTGTTGGGGGTAGTTTATCGAGCCAAAAGTTTAGAATCAAGTCTTGTCCAACACCGATTGGACTAGGTGTCACACTCAGAAAAGCGTATGTGGGGGTGTTCCATGGGGGGGTATGCGCATTAGCTGTTTGCACTGCAACCATTTCGATTATGAAACTCATAGTCAGAATCAATAAAATTAAAAAAACCATTGTTTTTTTTATGTGTTTCATATTTTTTTCTCTGCTAAATTTGTTTGGCTAAACAAGCTTCTTTGCGGTTGTATAGCCAACGAAATTTTTGTATCTTTAACACTTGTATATTAATTTACCTATCATACTAAATAATGAAAGTAAAAATAGCATCATATACCAAAAAAATAATGAATATTTGAAAGCTTAACCAACCAAACTTGCAGAAAAAACACTGCAAAACGGCGCAAACCCCACTGTGACCCATAGCTCATCGGTCAGGCTACTTCCCATTTAAGCTCAATAACAGAACATGAATTATAGAGTCGCCTTAAAAATTACGAGGAAGTCACATAAACCTAATATCTGTGCGGCGTGGATTTACTAAACCCGAAGGTTAAGGCATATGGTGAATTACTGTCCTGAATGCGGCGGAGAAATGCAGTACATCTCTCTAACCAAACATTATGTCTGTAAAAGCTGCGGTTTATCCTGCACTGGACAAGAACTCAACGACCTGCATGACAAGAATAGACCCCTCGACGAGACAGAAGACGAAGTCCGACAGAACCGCCGCAAAGAGTACCTCAAGTGGTACCTCAGCAAAAAATAAACTGCTCAATCAAGCAGTTCCGTTTTGTTAGATAATACTCTGTTTCAAAGAAACCAGTATAGAATAACTTGGTTATTGGCGCATGATTTTGGGGGCAGCCGATAATTAACGGATAGATGAATAAGTTATCAGTTCTTTCTTAAAGAGCATCCGCTATGCTTAAAATTTAAAAATAAAAAAAGAAAAAGAAAAGGGGTTTAGAAAGCTCTGATTGTTGGTACTGAGCGCTTTGCTTTTACTACGTAGAATATTACGAATGCTGCTAAAGCTGCACCTAACGCTGATAGCCCGCCGATTACGCTTTCGGGTAATACGAACAGGGTGTTGGATGCGATTGTAGCTACTGTTTGACCGTCAATGATGAATAGGTAGGCGCCAGGGGCTGGTGCGGTGATGACCATTGAGCCTGTTCCAGTGATTGTCCATTGGTAGGGTGCACCTAGGGCTACTGCGGTTGCAGGGTTGTCGCCTGAGGCGAGGTACATTGTTGCAGTTCCAGGTGTTACGGAACTACCAGCGATGTTTTGTACGATGTACCAAACCTTAACTTGGTCGCCGGGGTTGAATACGTTTTGTGGGTTACCTGACATATCGGTTGTCCAGACACTGGCTTTCTGAACGAGTGGTGCGGGTGAAGCGCTTGCAATTGCGGCAAATGCTGTGGCAGCAAGTAGCATGCAGAGCATAGCTAATACGATTCTGTTTGTTCGCAAATTTGAATCTCCTTTCTTTATATCTGTAAATAGGACTAAGCGAACTCTTGCTTATATTGTGATATGCAAAACTCAAGAATATTTTCTATACCTATATGGATAGCAACATATAGAAAAATAGCTTATGTCTTCTATAAACCTCAAATAAGGACACCCAACCAAAAAAATATTCTCTAATTTGATAAAAAAAGCAAGTGCTAATTTTATTAATTCAACAAAAGCGACGTTAAGCTTCAAAAATAAAAGCCAACTTTTCTTTCTCCAAAGCTAAGGAATCTACAAGCTTTTGTGCTTCAATATTGCGTTGACGGAACTGGTGATAGTGACTAAGAAAGATCCGACCCTCAGGAGTCAATGTATAGTGGTAAACATCCACATGCAACAGTCCAGCATCAATCGCAACCCCCAAATACTTTTCAAGAAGTGCGAAACTCAAATTTGCCTTTAACATAATGTTTGTTTTGCATGTTCCTGTTCCAGTAGCCTCTAAGACAGCTGCAATTATGCTTACACGGTCGCGTTTTTTTCCCATAGTAGACCCTCTTTAAGCGAAGTTAAAACAGCAAAGAGTCATGTTTTTTTCAGGTTTAAGAAATTTAAGCGTTATTCTCAAAACGAAAGATGCAAGGGTTGACTCTTATTCTCTGAATAACACATTTTTATATCAATTAGCAACCGCTATTTATCAGAATAGAAGAGGCAAAGGATTACCTTGACCGTCAACTTAGAAGTAATCTGCATCGGCAATGAACTTTTAATTGGCAAAATCAAAGACACCAACGCACACTACATTGCTACTCATGCAACACAATTGGGCGCTAACGTGAAACGAGTAACCGTCATACAAGACATCATAGAAGAAATCGCAACCACCATTCAAGAAGCTCTCGCACGTAAACCCCACTTCTTAATAACCACCGGTGGTTTAGGACCCACATTTGATGACAAAACTTTTGAGGCTGTCGCAAAAGCCTTCAACCAGAAACTTGTCGTAAACCAAGAGGCTCTAGCATTAGTTAAGCAGAGGTATATCGAATATGCCAAGAAAAGGCAGCTAACTACGGAATTTGAATTGACCCCGCCACGGTTAAAGATGGCGACGCTTCCAGAAAACGCATATCCTGTCAATAACCCTGTAGGTTCAGCCCCCGCAATCCGCGTTAACTACGAAGGCACCATTTTGTTTGTACTCCCCGGCGTGCCCCAAGAGGCGGAAGCCATTTTTGAATCAGTCATCGCGCCCCTGATTAGTCAAGGTGTGGGTAATAGCATATTTTGTGAACGGAGCCTGTTTGTGTTTATGGCTGAGTCACGACTAGCGCCACTAATCGACAGGGTCATGGCTGATAATTCAGGTGTTTACATAAAGTCGCATCCATTACCTTCTGAAAGTAAACCACGCGTTGAGCTCCATTTAACAATCACCGATACCCAAGATCAGCAGCCAGCCGAAAAATTGGTTAAGGCCAGCCAAGAAATTGCCAAACTGATTTTAGAGAATGGCGGGGAGCTTCAAGGGCAAGTTTAGCTGCCTCTGGGTGATTTGGGAATAAGATTTTAAGGTATCAATCATTTTTAGTGGCAAGTGCGTATATGAAGCCCCCGTACATTAAGGCGATAGGCGCAGTGGCAATCGTTGTGTTTCTACTTTCATGTTTACCTCTTGGAGAAACACAGCAAACTCAAAGAGTAGTTTCATTTCAACTGCTCAACCGCCCCGAGGGAGATCAAACTTATCAACTTAACGTCACCATAACCCAAAGTCTCGTCAGCTACTATGCAGCTAAAAGCCATGCACTATTTTCGCCCAATGATTTCCCCAAGTACGTCACAGCCTATGCCCTAAAGCCCATAGCGGACCGCCTCTGGCAAATCTATGACAACAAAGAGGACTTCGCCAACGGTGTTCTGATGCTGGTACACCAAATAACTTACAAAGAAATCGCCATGGGGAAGTATCCTGCTGAAACACTTATGAATGGATATGGCGACTGCGATCTGTTTGCCTACATTGCCGCGTCAATTTTGGAAGCAGGCGGAATTGACACTGTGCTGATCTACTATAAGGACCAAAAACATATGGAAATAGGCGTGGACATCGCTGGTGAACCCACTGATAGCCGAGTAGAGTTTTTTAGCGTCCAGTATCAAAATGTCTCTTACTATATTTGTGAATGCACAGGAACCCAGTGGCGAAACGGCTGGAGAGTTGGCGAATGTCCCAGTGAATTCCAAAACTCAACCGTACAAGTCGTGCCCCTGTCAAATATCGAGCAAACCGGGCCTGAACAAGTTACTGCTACCTTAAAAGAACTTGAGCCCAGCACCCTGACTCTGCAAACTTTAGGCAGCCTCATTCTGGAAGGGAACAGCTTAAACATAAAAGGCCAACTGCAGCCTCAGATTGCAAACCAAAACATAACCCTACAAGCAAAGACAGACACCCAAGACTGGACAACCGTAGGCAGCGTACTAACAGACGCTGATGGCTCATTCCAGTATAGTTGGACGCCGCCCATGGGGTCAGTTAAGGTTCAAGCCAGTTGGTTAGGCAACAAAGAATACAATGGCGCCAAAAGCACCGAAAACAGCGCCACCGTCGTCCCCATGTATCTGCTGGCAGTTATCGGCACTGCAGTTGTTGGGGTTGGCGTGGTGACTTTCACTTTTATTGTAACCCGACGCAGAAAACCCGACCTGCCACAGTCAACACAACCACCTGAACCCAATTCGGAAATACCTACGAATACTGACCTGCCAATTTAGCGCCTAAAGCACTATGCGGTTGCTTTGTGTCGGCTACTCCAAACGCCTATGATCACGAATACAGAAACTATTACCACTAAAACCGCCGCTAAAACGGGCAGAGTTAGACATTCTGAAGTTGCGAGGCTTTGCGGTCCAGGTGGCTGGTTAGATTCGAGGGCAGATTGGGTGGGGGTTGCTGTTGTTAAGGTTAGCAAGGGGCTTGGCGAGGGGCTTAGCGTGGGTGTAGTTGTTGAAGCAGGTGTAGTAGCGTATGGGGTACCGTTTTCAGGTAAGTACTGCTCAGTTAGGGCGGTCGGGTACATGAGGGTGATGTAACCCCATTGCCCTGTGCGTCCACCGATTAGGTAGATGCTGTCGTTTAAGGTTACGGCTTTGGCGATAAGGCGGTCGGTTGGAGCCGCGGTTCCAGTTGACCAGCTGTCTGTGGCGGGGTTGTAGATGTCGGTGCGGTTTTCGTCAAAGAAGTAAATGCGCTTTGTTGCATTGACGCCTGTGGCTGCGGCGGCGGAGGCAGCGTAGTTTACGGGTGCTTTAGTTTTCACGGTCCAAGAATCTGCCGCAGGGTCATAAATCATGATAATGTATTGAAGGTAGACGTTGGGGTCTTCGCCCAAAACGTAGATTTTGCCATCCACCACGGCAGATGCCGAGCAACCGACATTAAGCGGGGCAGGCGTTTTAGTCGTCCAAGAGTTGGCAACGGGGTCATAAACCTCTGTTACGTTAAGAGTCACAAATAGGTCAGTCATGGTGTGCCCGCCTATAACGTAAATTTTGCCGTCCACCACGTTGGTAGCCGCGTTAAAACGGGGAGTGGGTAGTGCAGCGAGAGTGCTCCAAGTATCCAATACAGGGTCGTAGGCTTCGTTGGCTTTCAAGTCATAATATTCGGTTTCCCATTGCCCGTTGGCGCCGTTGTAGCCGCCGATGCAATAAATTTTGCCATCAACCACCCCGGTGCCAAAGTGTGCTCTTGCCGTTGGCATATCGGCTTTTTGAGTCCAGAGATTTTGTATGGGGTCATATTCTTCGGTGCAGTTCGACACAACAAAGGTCATGCCGGTGCCTGTGCCACAATTGCATGTTTCGCTGCCTTTATCTCCGCCGATGGCATAGATTCTGCCGTTTAAAGCCGCAACGCCGAGATAGGCGCGTGCATGATTCATGGATGCTTTTGTTGTCCACGATTCTGCTGAGGCAGAAGCAAACGAAACACTGCAAATCATGGTTATCAAGATGCAGACTGCGAGAAGGTTGAGGAGGTTTTTACCCAGTCATACCACCAAAGTAGCCTTGCAGGGTAGGTTTAAAATTCTTTTTTGTACAGATTCCCTGACAAGATTTAGTCAAGATTTCTAAACAAACTCAAACCAACCAAAAACGCCACATCCCCACAAACATGTCAATGGAGCGATTTCTAATTGAGCAGCTTGTGGTGCCTTAAGGAGTTCCAGCATGCCCTCACATGCATAAACAACGAATTCCATGTATCCTTGTGTAAGAAAACGGCGCCTGCACACGCCAACAGACGCCAAAACACAAACAGAACACAAAATGCAACCCAGCCAACAAGCCATCATGTGACAGCCTAAAAACCGCCACACCCACACAAAAGAAAACAAAGAAAAAAGAGAACGAAGGGGCACCTAACGGGCTGTTCTGTGACAAACAAATTAACGAAAAAAAACAAACAGATGACTAAAAAGGAAAAAGGAGGTTAGGCTTTTTTTGCTTTCTCAAGTTCTGCCTTGAGAATTGCAGCCTTGTCAGTTTTCTCCCAGGGGAAGCCTTCACGTCCAAAGTGACCGAAAGTTGCGGTTTGTTTATAGATTGGACGTAGCAAGTCAAGTTGGTCGATGATTGCTTTGGGTCGCATGTCAAAGTGTTTTTGGACTAAGGCGAGGATTTGCTCGTCGGAGAGTTTGCCTGTTTCAAAGGTATTGACTAACACGCTGATAGGTTGGGCAACTCCGATAGCGTAGCTGATTTGAACTTCGCATTGGTCAGCTAAGCCTGAGGCAACGACGTTTTTGGCTATATAGCGCGCCATATAGCAGCCGCTGCGGTCCACTTTGCTGGGGTCTTTGCCGCTGAAGCATCCGCCGCCGTGACTTCCTACGCCGCCGTAGGTGTCAACGATGATTTTTCTGCCAGTTAAACCAGAGTCAGCAAGAGTGCCGCCTATGACGAATCTACCAGTGCCGTTAATGACGTATTTTATGTCGGGTGCAATCATTTCAGCTGGGATAACGTTTTTGATTACCTTCTCGATTATGTCGCTTTTGAGTTGAGCATCTTCAACTTTGCCGTTGTTTTGGGCGGCGATAACTACTGCTTTGACGCATTTTGGTTTGCCACAATCATATTCTACAGTGACTTGAGATTTACAGTCGGGACGCAGATAAGGCATGATGCCTTGCTTTCTGCAGTCAGCTAAACGCTTTACCAGTTTGTGGGCAAGCATAATGGGTAAGGGCATGAGTTCTTTAGTTTCGTTGGTTGCATAACCGAAAACCATGCCTTGGTCGCCTGCGCCTTGCTCGTGACCTTCTGTTTCGGTGACTCCCATGGAGATGTCTGGGCTCTGGGCAGTCAAAGAGACAAGAATGCCGCAGGTTTCCCAGTCTAGACCATC
This sequence comes from Candidatus Bathyarchaeota archaeon, assembly GCA_026014745.1. Classification (NCBI taxonomy): domain Archaea; kingdom Thermoproteati; phylum Candidatus Bathyarchaeota; species Candidatus Bathyarchaeota archaeon. The sequence continues at coordinate 818,246 of JAOZHS010000002.1, forward strand.
TTTAGCGTTATCGAAGCCAATTTCTTTGAGAGTACCACGAACAATCTTTGGGATATCGATATAGGTTCGGGTGGTAATTTGACCAGTAATCATGACTGTACCCTGCATTACGAGGGTTTCGCAGTCAACTCGGGCTTTTGGGTCACTGGTGAAAATACAGTCCAAAACGCTGTCAGAGATTTGGTCGGCGACTTTGTCTGGGTGACCTTCGCCGACTGATTCAGAAGTGAACAAGTATTTACCGTTTCTTTTCATAGATATCGCTTTCTACCAAATATATATGATTGCTTATCCTAACTCAGCGGTTTTCTTAAAAGCATTATTGTCAAAAATATTCAAATAGGAATATTCATCCCACCGCTTGCATAAACAATTTAACCCGCGCAGACCAAAAAATGAGGCGAGAACATGAAAAGAATAATCCAGACTCCAAACGCACCCCAACCCGTCGGCCCCTACAACCAAGCCATCCAAGCAGACAGGTTCCTCTTCATTTCTGGACAACTACCTATTGACCCTAAAGAAAACAAAATCACAACAGACAACATCAGGTCGCAAACTCTACAGGTTATGGAAAACATAAAAGCCATCTTAGAAGAAGCAAAATACACCCTGCAAGATATCGTTCAAACTACAGTGTATCTATCGTCAATGGCCCTGTTTGATGACTTCAATCGTGAATACGCCAAATTCTTACCTAACAATTATCCAGCACGCGTCACCGTCGCCTGTGAACTCAAAAAGGGAGCGCTCCTTGAAGTTTCAGCGGTAGCTTACAAGACTTAACTATCGCCAAATCGGCAAATTATAAAAACCCAGCCGCGCTTAGTATGAACGGTGCAGAATATGGTAATTTCGCTAAAAAAATTTATGCAGCAAATTTCGGCGAAAAAAGCGCCTGGACCCTCAACGTCATTTACCATATTTCACGTTTTCTATGCACTTGAGCTTTTAGCGAAGGCTCCCCTAGGAAGAAATAGACTTGCCGAAAAATTAAGCGTCGGCGACGGAGCAATCCGCACCATCATCAGCCGACTCCGCGAAGCCAACTTAATTGAAACATCCAAAGAAGGCTGCAACCTAACACAGAAAGGCACGGAAGTTTGGCAGCAATTCCAAGAAATCTTCCCCAAACGCATGGAAGTCGCACGTTCAGAATTTAACCTCAACGAATACAACTATGCGTTTCTGGTAAAAAATAGTGGAGAAAAAGTGCAATCGGGAATCGATCAACGAGACGCAGCCATAATTGCAGGCGCCCGCAAAGCATTAGTTATCGTGTATAAAGAGGGGCATCTTCGCATCGAATCGGTAAGCAACAACATCGAAAAAGAATATCCTCACGCGGCAAAGCAAATCCTAAAGGACTTCGCGCCGCAAGAAAATGACGTAATTGTTATTGCAGGTGGAGATACAGCTTTGAAGGCGAAACGTGGCGCCTTCGCAGCGAGTTGGTCTCTGATTAATGTTTAAGTGGTGTATTTTTCGCCTTCGTTGAGGATACGTTCAAGTGTTGTGTTGATGTTTACCATGCCCTCATTGGTTTTTGACGAAACAGGCATCAACAGGAACTTGAGTCCTAAGCGGTTGATTGCTTGCATCATGTTGCGACTAAAGAGGCGTTTGGTACCCTCCAGCTTCTCATCAATAGCATCCTCAAGAGCATGGGTATTAGCAGACCAAGTTGCGATGGCTTGAGCGTCTTTTTTGGGAATTAAATCCATCTTTGAAAGCACATGCAACTGCGGCGTAAAGAAACGATTATAGACAGCTGCTGAGAGAAACATGTTGGAGACATAATTGAGGGGGTTAATGCTAAAAACGGCGTCAAAGAGGTAAATGAGGGCTTTGGGTTCTTTGGTTAATTCGTTAACGATGTAGGGTCCGCTAGCGCGAAAGGCGAAAAGCTCCATTTGCCCCGGAGTATCCACCAAAACGATGTCAGCGTGAGCTTCCTCGATATCTCGAGTTAGGTTTTCAATTTCGTCTGCGATTAGGTCAGCAGCCATGATGAGGGCACCGTTGGGACCAAGATTATATTTTTCCATCAAGTCACCTACGTCAACGTAGTTGCGGACATCAACGTCAGGTTGGTAGGGCAGTTTTAATGCGCCAGGGTCAAGGTTAACCACGGCGACGTCTTGTTTGCTCATTTTGAGCCATTCACTAAAAGCAGCAGTAAAAAGGGATTTGCCTGAACCGGCAGTTCCTATTATAAACGCTAAGGGCATGTTTTGGGTCTCCGATAGGGGTTTGATTAACAATAAGTAAAATAATCTTTCGCCATCAGACTCGGGGGCAGCACAGTTGGGTAGCTCGTTGAGGGATGGCAAAAGTTGGATATGAATTCACAACCCATAAAGAATATTAAGTAAGAATACACAAGTATACAGTCAGGAGTATTCAGGAGCTATAGCCTTGCCTCAAAATAAGAACATAGTTTCAGACCTTGATTGTACAGATAATTCAAACGCAATAGTTATAGAATTCAGCAGCCTGACGCAAGGAAACCCCACAAACAAACTTTCAAAAAAAGAAAAAACTGAACCTTTCATGGGTTTAGAAGAATTATTCTGGCAGTGCTACGCAGTTTCCCCAAAAACCAATTCACACGAGACGCTCAAGTAAAACGCTCGTGACCCAAAGCAAAACATCATTAAAGCATTCTCAGAAATTGGCCTCTTTGGCTTGAACTAAAACATCAACAGTTGACAGCTTTAACAGCCAATACGTGAGAAACACCAAAATAATGTTGACACTTTTTCATGTTATTACTCAATTAACCCTACGAATTCTCTGACGTAGTGCCGCTCGTTTTTAGGGTTTGTCGAATAATTTTCTGGTATAGAAAAATGAAGTAGACGGCGGTAAATGCTGTGAGGACAAGTTCAAGCGAGAGAATGCAGAGATTGTTTTCAACTGCCCGAAAGTAGCCTTCTTGGAGGATAGATGTGAAAACGAGAATTTGAAGTAATATAGTGACGCCTAAGCAGCTTAAGCCTAAACTGTGTATCAATAAGCTTACTCTGTGGTGTAGTTTAGAGTTGGCAGTCATGCACGCAATATTGTTTGGCACGTTTTATGAGAATTATGAAGTTAAAAACAATATCAGAAAACCTAAAACGCAACGGTAAAACCCAAAGAAATACACGAATAGCCTCGCGAACCAACGCCTAACGATGGGCAGAGCTTAGGGAATTCAAGCTTGGGAATTTGCTCGTGGCTTGGTGTTAAACGTTGGTTCGCAGAAGCCTGTGTTCCTCGCTTGACATCTGCGTTTCTCTCGGCAAGATAGAGTTCAGTCAAGCGCTCTTAAGAGTTTCACAAATAATCTATAGATTAGAAAAGAGAAAACATATTTGGAGATTATGTTGGCGCCCCGAGAAATGACTCTGAGCAGTGCTGCATTAACCATGCCACTTTTCCATGCCTTTCTATGACTAAACGTGGTGTTCTTTAATGCCTCCCTAAAGCATTCATAAGACTTCCAATCAATACGCTTGGAATAAAAAAGAGAAAAGGTTATCCTTTCTGATGTCTGATCCGAGAAATTAGAAGAGAAAACCGGCATACCTCGTTTTCGGCATGTCTGCTATTAAGTCATTTTGTAATATCCCTCAAACGGTCATGGTGCTTTTGGCGGCAGTAACTTGTGTTTTACGTTCTTCGGTGACTCTTCAAATTAGCTTCCAACATCATCTTCCCTTTTTCAGTTAAAATAAAATGGCTTTTGCCATTAAAGGGAACACTACAAATCATATCTTCAAACCACAATGCATCCAGCAGAGTGTCCAATGTTTCAGTGTTAATGTTTAGACCTATTTTGTTTTTTAACGCTTTATTGATTCCTTGTTTACTAAGCGGCTTGCCCTCTGAAATCACACAAAGCAAAAGCAATTGAAAAACGTCAGTTAACTGTTTATTCTCAGGCAACCACCTTCTTTGAGAGCCATCCAATTTGATTTTTCTACCACTGACACATTGAGTCAATTTTTTCAATAACCTCAGATATTTTCTTCACAAAGGGATGTTCGGGTAACTGGATGGCCAATAGTCCCATTCGGTTGGCTTGTAAAACTTCGCAGTAGCAAGGTATGTTGCAGATTACTTTTCTGCCAAGTGTCAACTCGACGAAGGTGATGTCTACATAATTTTGGTTTCTTCCTTCGGGGGAAAACTTGTTTAGAATAATGGCTGCTTTGCGGTCGATTTTTTCGTAGACTTCTTTTATCATTTCGCTTGTTCCGTACAAATCAACTATATCCGCACTTGTTATAATCAGACATATATCTGCAACCGCTAAGGCATTTAGAGAAGAATATTGTACGCCGGGGCTGTTGTCGATTATGCAGTAGTCGATTCCCTTTTTTTGGCAAAAAGACAAAAGGGAAAATAATTTTTTGACGACATTAACTTCCCAAGACCTGCTTTTATCGATCATGCTTTTGATAGCGCTGATTGATGGATTTGCTAAACCTACATAGAGACAACCTGGCGTTAGACCAAATCCTGCAGATATGTCAATGGGGACGTCACTATCTGAGCATTGGCCGTTAAAATAGTCATTTAGCCAGCAATTGATTGGTTCGCTTATGGCTTTAGAGAAAACTGTGCACAGGCTTGGAGCGCGAAAATCAAAGTCTAGTAAGAGCACTTTTTTTCCTCTGGAAGCAAGGGTTCCTGCTATGTTTGAGGCTATGACGGTTTTTCCGGTTCCGCCCCGAGATGAGTGAATTGCAATACATCTAGTCATTTTTAGTACCTCCGTTTTGAGGATTCTATTTTAAAGTAGACATCGTGAGATGCGCGTTCCTTGGCAACATAGCCTAGTCGAACTAATTCGTTGGCTAAAGCGCTCTCTAGAGCTCGTTTTCGACCAGTTTCTTTAGAAATTTCGCTTGCGGTTGCTCTTTTTAATTTGTATAGCGCCATTACGGTTTTTCGTAGAGATTGGGGTAACTCCATCAGGGTGAAAATATCGAGCTCAGAAGGGTTGGCTTCCTGAGAAACGGTTGTGCTCTTTTTTACGAGCAAGTCCATTTTTAGATTAAGTGCTTTTAGTTGTTTTAATATTTCTTCAAGTAATGGTCTGTCTGCTTGCTCTCCTGTCGTTTTATAGCTCCCTCCCAAGCAAGTGTATTTGTGTAGTTACAGACATACGCATATAAAATTATGGCAGACAACCTGAAACAAAAAAGCGCCAGCAGTGTTAAAAATAGTCCGACACAATAAACAAAGACATGTCAAGTGCCGAGCAAAAAGGCTTAACTATACTTAGAGAATACGGTCAAGACATCGCCGACAAAGCAAGAAACATCCTCCTAGAAGACCCCTCACTCAACCAGATAGAAGAACCCCTGCAATTCATAAAAACAAACTGGCTGGACCTAACACCTGCCCTGATGAGACTATCTTGCTTAGCTGTTGGAGGACAAAAAAACGACGTTGATGACGCTGCATTAGCCATGTGTTTAACAAACCTCAGTTTTACCACCTGGGACGACATCATAGACAATGCACGATACAAATCATTTAAACCCACAGTATATGGAAAATTCGGTCAAGCCCAAGCATTAATACTTGGAGGACTCTCGACAGCTAAAGCATTTCTTATCTTCGCAGACGCAAAAATGGAAAACGGGAAAAAGACGGCAGTATCAAAAATAATGTGGCAACTTTGGACAAGTATGGCTACCGAAGAAACCAACAGCATAAAAATGCGCCAACAAGAAAACCAAACGAGCAAAGCCAAGTTACTAAAAATTGAATCTGAATCCATTAATTTAGCTACAATAACAAAAATTGGAGCAATAATCGGCAATGGCTCCCTTGAAGAGCAGGAAGCTTTAGAAAAATATGGTTGTGAACTCGGGATAATTTTGGCCCTAAAGCAGGATTTTCATGTGTCACTTAATTTCACCGTTGAGTTGGTTCAAAAAATAAATGAGAACCGGCTTCCTTACTCGTTCTTGTGGGCTCAGGAGCAATCTAATAGTCTTGCAGGGGCAATCCAAGGGTTGAAAAATAAACAGTCTGTTGACCCCTGTGTGCTCTCAGAATTAATTACAGTTTTTCTTTCTACAGGCGCATTTAGACATATTTCAAACATGATTGAAGAGCATACGCGCCAAGCGTTAGAGGCGATCAGTAAGATAAAAAGAACAGATGTCAGCACTGCTTTAGCGACATTTGCTGACATTCAGTCTCAGATTTTTTGGGAAAGTGTTGCTTCTAAATCCATTCAGGATATTTCTGTTGTGGAGTAGCCATATGCATTAATGTAGAGACGATTGCGCTGGTGTATTTCGAGGGTATTTTTGCTTTTCTGCATATTGTGACCAAAGATTTGTGGTCTTTTTTCTCTACCGCTTCTTCAACCTTTTTGCAGTATTCGGAGGATGCTAGAGATTGCAAATATCCTGAAAATTCATTTACTCTTATACCAAGGGTTTGCATTTTAGCCACCAGACGTGTTATATTGCATCATATCGCTTTTAAGCTTATTCAAGTAATTAGTAATGAGAAAGGGGAGGAAGCAGAATGCTTGCACCACTAAAAATCGGCATCACAATCACATGGAAAAATTTTGTCGCCTGTACCTTCATGTTCTTTTACGTTCTAGCATCCTACTACGCATTCACCGTACTGGTTCCAAACCTATTTATCAGCCCAGAAAACCGCATAATAGCTACCATAACCCTAACGTTTGATGTCGTAATCTCATTGCTTGTAGGGAGCTTTTTTATTGAGAAAATAAACAAAATCTATCTGGCTTATTTTGCGTCGAGCATAATGATTATTTCTACTGCGCTTTTTTGTGTTGGAAGTGAAGTTTTATCTTTCATTATTGCAGGGCTGACCGCAGCAGTTATCGGTGTTAGCATCCTCTCCTTTTTTAAAAGCTTCAAAGACGTAACGTCACTAATTAACCGAGGGCGCATTGCGGGGCTAACCGCATTTATAGTGCTCCCTTTCGTTTTTCTGCTCGACCTATTCCCCAAAACTGTTTTTTACTTTTTTGGTTTAATATCAATCTTAAGCTTAGGATTGTTTATCTGCACCGTACTAAACAAAAACCAACAAACTATCAATCAGCAGAATAATCGCGTTTATTTTGAAAAAAGAACCATCGCACTGTATTTGACACCTTGGATTTTGTTCTCTATTGTTAATGCAACGCTTGCAAAAATAATATCGATTGACGTAATGAAAACAGGTACACCCGAGTTCCACATCTTTTTGGTAGGGTTACAAGCCTTGGGCGTGAGCATCGGAACTTTGATAGCGGGCGTGCTTGCAGATTTTTCGGGCCGCCGAACAACCCTCGCAATCAGTTTAACTATCTACGGGCTTAGCGCGGTGATAGGCGGTATGTTGAGTGGGCAAATAATGCTTAGCGGGATGTATTTTTTGAATGGGCTTAGCTGGGGCATCCTTTTTGTTATCTATATCCTTGTGATTTTTGGCGACCTTTCACACAATGAAAATGCTGGAAAACTCTATGCCTTAGGCTTGGTACCGTACCTTACGGCGGCGGGGATAGGCGTCATATATCAGCCTGCATTGCCGTTAAGTCTTCAGACAATCTCTCTACTTACCTGTTTTATCATTTTTCTTTCAGTCATACCAATATTTCTCTCACCTGAACTTATGTCACATGAGCTTTTAGAAAAGTACCGACTACAAGAACACTTGGAAAAAGTTAAAAAAATCCGCCCTCAAGGATAGACTTCGTCAGGCAATCTGGGGAACGGGACTGTTTGTTTGATTTCGGGGATTTTGCATATCCACTGGATAAACCGTTCGACGCCCAATGCAAACGCACTACAATGTTCAAGATTGTTTGGTATCATGCTTGATAGCCAAATGCTATTTTGTTTGTCCATTCCCGCTTCGGTGATTAATTGGGACATCTTGTTGCTGTCGGTTATTAGTTCTAAGCTGCTTGAGATTTCTCCAAACCCTTCGGGTGCAATCAGGTCAGCCGTGAGGGATAACTCATCTTGGGCGGGGTCTTGTTTAGCAAAAAATGTTTCAGGACCATAGGGGAATTTCCATATAAAAAACGGTTTTTCAAACTTGAAGCTGAGGTGCCGCTCCATTGCCCACGCTATTTCTTCGCCCCATTGTATATCAAAACCGTCTGCCTGAAGCATTTCAATAGCTTCATCATAAGTTAACCTGCTAAAGGGCGCCTCTATTGTGGCTAAATTATTGGGCTTGTGCAAGCAAGATAGGGCTTCTTTTATTTCGGGCAAGGATTGACAGAGGTAGGCAATTAAGTTTTCTTGGATTTTGAGGTTTGCTAAAAAATCGTCAGTTTGTAGGGCTTCTAGTCTCCAGTATTCGGTTAAGTGTCTTTTGCTTGGTTGTTCTATGCGGAAGCCCGGTGTAAGGGTGTAAACGTTTCCTAAGGCGCCAGAAAAGGCTAAGCCGTACGGCAAAAAACCCTTTGTTAAACGCGCCCCTTTATCGTAGTATTTGACCTCAAAAGAATTGGACGATTGCGTAAGCGCAGGCACTATAATGGGGGATTGCACTTCAAGGTAGCCGTTATTTTTGAACCAGTCTCTTGCTTGGGTGAGCAGAAACGCTCTTACTTTTACGAGGTTGATAGTATTCAAATCCATAAGAGGACATTAAACTTAAGGAAAGAGGATATTTAACTAATTATGCCCTTGAAAGTTTGTGCTGCTGTTTATTTATTGGGTAGCACTATTTTGAATTTTGTTCCTTTACCTTCTACACTTTCAAAACTGATTTTCCCATTTAACGCCTCAACTAGTCGCTTCGCAACGGCTAAGCCTAATCCCTGCCCCTTTGACTTGGTGGTGGTCATGGGCGAAAAAACTTTTGATTTGATCTCTTCTGGGATGCCTACCCCCGTGTCAGCAACGATGATTATCACTGAGTTACCTCTGCGGTAGGTTGCTAAGTCTAACACGCCTCCAGTGGGCATGGCTTGAATTGCATTGTTTATCAGATTAGTCAAGACGCGTTTGATGTAGGTTGGGTCGGTTGATATTTTGATAAACGTGTTCGAGGAAATTACTACGTCTATATTGTTAGGAATGCACATATCGTTGATTATGCTCGACATCAATTCGGATATGTCGAGGCGAGTGTATTCTGGGTAGAGTGCTTTTGAGTAATCCTGTAAGTCTAGCACAATCTTGTTTATGTAGCTGATATTTTGGTCAATGCCATCTAAACTCTCGTCTACTTCACTTTTTGTGGGACCTTCAGGCAAATTCGATAGGGCATCTCTTAGCAAATAGACCTCGCTTACTATAGCTTGGAGGGGATTGCGTATATCGTGCCCAACCATGCCCGCGGTAGCGCCGATAGCGGCTAGACGTTCTTTTTCTTGAAGTTGTCGGGTTCGTTCTTCAACAATTTTTTTAAGGTTATTGGTGTAGGTTTTGAGTTTAAGCTCGCTTTTGCGCAGTGCTTCTTCAGTCTTTTTGCGTTCGGTAATATCTCGGGTTATTCCTCTATACCCAAGTAGCTCCCCTTTGTCGTCAAAGTAGGGTTCCGCACTGGTTTCAACATAAAATAATCGTCCATATGCATCGTAGGCGGCTGATACGTATCCTCTGATGGGCTGTTTACTCTTTGCATGTTCACTAAACGTTTCGATGGTTCGTTCGCTGTCGACTTGAGGCATCAACTCAAAAGGGGTTTTCCCAATCATGTCCGCAGGTTTGAACCCCCATAGTTTCTCAACCTGTGGACTGGCAAAGGTGCACCTCCCCGTTTGGTCAGTTTCCCACACAAAGTCACTTAGGGTCTCAACTAATGTTTGATATTTCCTCTGGGTACTCCTCAGAACCGCGGCAATTTTTTCAGAATTATTTTGCTCATCAAGCGATACGTGACTATCCTCCACACATAACACCTGCCTTAATGGTCACGCTAGAGCCCACAAAATCAATTCACAAAACAAATATATAAAATAAAAAAAGCTAATCAACGCCTCGGTTGCTTGCTATTACACCTAATTTTTAAAGGAATAGCATCAACACACTCCGATTGTTTTCAATGCCACTGGCCGAGAAACCAGAAAAAACTATTCCGTAGGCTTTTAACTATCCGTGTTTTTGTGGCGGCGTAAAAGTTAGTATGTACTAAAAATTATCGCTATCTGCGTTGACCTTTCGCTAAATGTTAAATATGTTCAGGTGTCAAAATGAAGAGGGGTTGGTTATGGAAAACAACAAGAAAGCGCTAGCAGTTATGGATGATTTAGGGTTAAAGGATGGGCAGCAAATAAACGAGGACGACCTGTTAACGGTTGTGAAAGCCTATTATGGCGATAAGTACCCCGAGGTAATGTCTGATCTGCTAAACAGCCCCTACTTCAAAACAGTTTATGTCGTTGACTTGAAAGCTCATCTTATTTTAGGCAAAAATCTACGCTAGCTGATTCTTAGGACAGCCCGCCCATCGCCCGACAATAGCAGACATATTTTGAGACACAGAAAATAGCGGATTTATCACTCAAAAATCAACAGGAAAGTATCGTCTCTCTATTTTTCTAAACAAATATTGTTTTAGCTAACAGGTACACAAAAACAGCAATAGCTAAATAAAAAAGAAAGGATGGAAAAGGATCCTTAAAAATAGCGAGTTAGAAAAAAGCCAGTGGACTTAGGCAACCGACTTTGCCAAACCTGAACGGGTGAATCATTACGATTAGCTAAAGTCCGAGCAACTAATCCAGCTTTCTCAGCCGCATTTAGCTTCTCCATTACAGCTGCCTCTGACGTGGGCATGTTGGAAAGCTTTGAGTATTCCTCAGCGATAGCCTGAGTGGATTTCTGTTCGCCTACGGCTTCAACTGCTTTTATAAGATACTGTTCCGGTACAGGAAGTTTCTGATACATCGTCAGTAACGACATCTTTTCCTTTCGGTTAAGGAAAATTGAATAGATGATAATAAGCATCAAGACTGATGCTGCGCCGATGGAGAGCAGCAGCCCATTTTGGCTAATGGCCAAGGAAACAACACTCCAACTGCGGATAGGTTGCCAGAAATCGTTGATTGCTTGTGCAATGGGAAGCTCTTGAGCTTCACAAGAGCTGATTTCGTCTACAGATTGCGGGTACATTATTAGACTCATCATGACGCTCTTGGTTTGAGCTGTGCCGTTCACATCGAATGTGGCAGTTTCAAACCAGTAGAGGACCACTTCCATTTGTCCTGAGCTGAGATATCGGAATGCAAAGTAACGCGCCATCAAAGGCGGGTTATCTTGAAGTTGGATATCTTGCAGATCTAGCTGCTCAACTGTTGCTTCTTCACCTTGACTCAGAGGGAAGTTAATCAGACATGTTTCCCAGCGGTGCTGCGACGTGGAACTCTCAGCAATTTGAACAGCAACCCAGACAGCTGAAGCAGAGGAATTGGTTGGAGAATAACAATAAACCAAAGCTGCATCATTGCCCGAGGTCTGCTCAAAAGAGACATCACGATAAACATAATTTAGGTTATAGCCCTTAACGGCAGGTAAAGAAGAATTTGAAGGAGTAACCTGAGTACCTGAAGGCGCTTGAATCATAATTTCTGCAGGACCCTCAGTTAAAGCGAAGACGGGAGCCTGGATGGATAAAAGCGCGATTATTACCAAAACTACTCCAGCCACTTTTGCTATGTCGATTTTGTTTAGTCTAATTTTTGGAGTTTTGAAGATTTTGCCGCAGTTTGAACAAAATTCTAAGGTGAGGTTTTTTGGCGTAGGTGTGCATGCAGGGCAAATCTGTGGAGCGGGCGGTTTTTTGAAGACTTTTTCAGTTACGCCAAGCAGTATAAGGGTACCTATGAACATGAGCACGGTTGCGCCAAAGGTGTGGAATACCTGAAGCGCTAAATCTTCGCCCCAATTGTAAGCGATTCCTAGAATGGTGGTTATTCGGGTGATGTTTAACCCTATGATTAAGGGGATACCTAGTATGAGGATTATTAGCTTGTTAAGCAGTTTGCCTTTTGTTATATAGGCGATAAAAACTGCAAAAATCATAAAGCCAATTATGCTGTAGATTCCTGAGCAAGCCACACTAACATTGAATGGTAAAGATGTGCCGTCGGGTCTGAGAATAGTAATCATTGGACCATAATCACTTGAAGACAACGTGGCATTAAAACCGAAAACGTTAGCAAGACCATTAGATGCTATCGCGCTTAGATTGGCAAGAGCCGAACCTACACCGTAGAGGATTTCTGAGGGAGGTGGCGTTAGGAATATTAGAAAAGCCACAGGAAACAGCATCTGTTTGAGCATCTGAGTGTTAAATAAGATGAGAATCAATCCGGCAGCAAAGAAAGGCAAAGTAATCACATGATATTCTAAAGGCGTAAAGGTATAACTGCCGTACCAATACAACAGAACGGAAACTGCGGATAAAGTTATGCCGACAAGTAAACCTGAATATTTCAAGAAGCCATGCTTATTCTCAGTCTCGTTTGAATAGATAGAGGCGCCAAGCATTTTCCGTTTTCGATAAATGAAGTAAGTGAAAATGAATGGAATCGCCAATATATGGAAAGTTGATTCATCGCTGATGGCGCCTTTAAAGACCAGCGTTAGATCTTGAAAATAGAATGCAAGAAGCGCCAAGGCCAACACGGACACCTTTAAGGCGACAACTAACCGATGTTGATTCAGTGGCGATGCCATCTTGGCGGATGAAAGTTTAGCATCTTGCATAAGGTCAACCTGTCTTACCTTAAATCTTAGTATTAGCGTTTCTTTTATGCTTAGCGTATTGCCAATATAGTATTCTATAACTAACTATAGGACTAAGTCCCAAACATGTCAAAACCGAAAATAGAGACAAAATGTACTTGAAGATCCTAAAAAATGGACATACAACTAAACAGCTTGTATACACGCATATGAGTAACTGGTTTATCTTGACAAATTTAATGTTCATAAAATTCAAAGTGCAGATTTACGGTTGTTAAAGCGGCACATCCACTGCATATACCTTAAAGGAACCATAAATAACTTGGAAAGCGCTCCTAAGCCCGAAACCATAGACTTAAAGTTCCCAATATCAGTCTCGTTTATAGCGCCCAAAAGTGGAGCAGTTGACAAATATGTCACCAAGAAAATTATTAAGCCGCCGAAAAGCGATAATAAATAAGGCAGACTAACAAACGTGACAAAAACATAAGCCACGGCCGAAGCAATCAATGAAGATACAAGAATTTTGAAGGAAATCTTGAAGTCAGCATGCACCTTATAGGTTTTCCAACACCAATAACTAGCCCAAGCAGCATTTATTGCTGTCGAAAAGAAGTTTCCAAGAATACCCGCAACAACTGCATGAACTGGACCGCCAAAGGAGTAAAAGTAACCAACCGCGACCAATGCAAGAGGCAAACCCACAGCTAGCATAACCAAACTTTGTTTCATGAGTTGGCGGGTTTGCCGAAGACCCGTTTGGAAACTTGACAAAGTATAGAAGCCAATTACAACAAGCAGGCTAGTCAAGCAGGATAGTGAAAGGAAAAGAGGTGCATAGGGATATTTGGGGACTGGACTTATTGCGGTTAGGCCTTGCAGAAAGCCAACTTGGGGGAACAACAGATTGATTGCAGGCGTTGACAGCGTTATCAAAAGCAAAGAGGCAGGCACCAGAAGTATGGACATATATTTTACGGCAGAAGAAAAAACTGTCTTGAGAAGTTCGGGTTCACGTTCTGGATTAATTTTTGAAAAGACTGGAAACAGTGTGTTGGAGACGGGTAGAATGATGAAGGTTGTTAATATAACAAAGTATGTTGATACATAGTAATTGCCCATCATTTCTTTGCCTGCATAAACCGCCATGGTAAAAGCGAAAACTTGCGGCAAAACCCCAAAAACAATTGCCGAAACCGTAAGGGGCAACCCATAACTCAGCATAGGCCTCAAAGTTGCCTTGATATTACAGCGACCAGTTTTACATTTACCCAAGGGTCTGAACAAAGAAAAATACACAATAAGAATCGCGATGATGCCACCGGCGACAAATGAAGCCATAGCAGCATAAATGGCGCCTAGCACACCAAACCCAATAACAATCAAGAGCGGACCTAAAGCGGTTTTTACGAGCGCCTGAAGAATCAGGGTTAAACTGTTAAGTTTCATTCGCTCAAACCCAAGGAAAATGCCGCTACCGGCAGCGAAAAGTGCACCTCCAAATATTGAAAAAGACATCACCGATATGTAGAAAGAAAGCTCTGAAACGTCGCTAGGGCTGAGCAAGTAAGCTAACGGTTGCGCAACTGCAAAGCAAACCACGGACAAAACGATGCCACTAATGAGCTCGAAGAGCACACCGGCGTAAATTAGGTCATGTGCATCATAGTCTTTGCCAGTGGCTCTTAAGCGAGCTATCTGCTGAGTTAATGCAGAATTCACACCCCAGTCCCTAAAGAAACCGATAATAGTTGAAGGAATGAGAGCCATCCCGTATAAGCCGACTTGATCAGCGTTAAGCAACGCAGCCAAAACAAAGGTGCCAATAGCCATTATAATTGATGACCCAGCGACACCTATCATAAGCTGTAAACTACTTGTCGCTGAAGACTTACCTATCGCTAAAGCCTTATCCAAGCCACACCATGACCAAACGTTTCGGTTTATAGAATTAATCTGATTTTTATACGCTTTGTGTATTCCCAATATATTCCAAAGGTTAACATACAATCGTTCGAATATACTGCAACCGAGAATGCAATAGCATTCGCTAGCAACTAATAAAATTGCCAAAAAGCCTGTTTAAGCCAGCCAAGAGGAAGAAACAAAATAGCTCTTGATTCTGGTCTACCTTTATCTATTTTAAAAACAGCGGTTTTTAAAAATAACGCCAAACTTCAAGCAGACATTTTTTTGTGATGACTTAATTTGTCGTGGGCTTTTGGATGTTATAAATTAAGAACAGTTTTCGGTGTCCAGTTGCGCATTCAGGGATAATATCAGTTACTTTTATTTCGCCTAACCAATCAGCCACTGTCTTAAACCCTGATTTTGTTAGGTAAAAGGTTAAGTCGTAGTCTTTCGAAGTTGCAGGAGACGATGGGTCAAAGATTTTAGTGATGTACTCTACAGAGGCAACATCGGATTCAAGCGTTGACTCGGATGTTTTACAAACTTCGACGAATTCTAAGAAGCCAACGGTTACGTCTCCGCCATCAGTATAACCTTCAATTCGGTAGGAGGGAGATTGTGGAATTTCAGCAGGAACAAGCAGCACAGTATCGCCAGATTTCTTAAAATGCGTAAGAGAATCAGAAGGAACATTGATTTCAAAAGCAGTAGGTTGGCTATCGGCGTTTTCCGCAGGTAGAGCAGACAAATCCTCGCTTTCGGGAATTTCAATTGACTCTTGAGGAGGAGGCGAAACTTCAGGAGGCTGAGAGACCGCTGTGGACGTTAATTCTGGAAGAGGCGAAAGGGTAAGGGGTGCGTTAGGAATGACTTTTGGAATTACAAAGTCCACATCATTAATCATTTGATATTCTATCGTTATAGTTTTGTTTTCCTGATTTACAGTTTCATTTTGAATGATAACGGGTTTGCCAGTTACTTTTGCCAAAGCACAAGCTATTGCGCTTGAAAAAAGACAACCCATTTGAGTATGTATGTGAGGGTAGTCCACCGAAGTTTTTTTGCAGATACTCTCGAAAACAGTGTCAGTAATTATTGCCGAGACTGTATTCCCACTATAGGATAGCTCAATAGTCTTAGCTACTTCAAGATTATCTACAAGAAGCTTAGGAAGTGCATCCGCAAATTGTTTTAAATCCAGTCTTGTAAAAGAAGTGTTTAATTCTTTCTCAAATAATTGAGAAAGCTCAAAGCCTGAGGGAGTAATAAACAACCCGTCCTTATTAGGGTGGGGTGAAGTCACATCCGCTATAGGCGTTGATGGCGTTTGGCTCTTCCCAGAAATAAAAATTAAGCTTGATTCTGAATTGTCCAAATTCTTGGGGGGGAGATAAATTCCTTTTTCTGCAGAACCGAAATCAGAAAGTACACGTTCAATATTTTGATTATTGCAATTGGCCATTGATTCGGCAAGCGTTAATGGCAAGTGTTTAACTGGGGTTAAATAAAAAAGTATGGCGCCCCAAAAGGCGACGGCTGTTCCCAAAATCGCTAAGAAAGATGAGCCTGAAAATGCGGAAACGACAACTATCATTATGCCTAAAGTGATTAGGAGATATTTGCTTATTTGGTTCAGGGTCCATTTTTTTTGTTTAGGCATATTCCCATACCTTTTCGTAACTTCTTTATTACAGTTTTCTCCTGATTTAAAGGGGTAGTTCTAAAATTGACTTATTGCAACAACCGATAACAAGAGCAATTAACGCAAGAAGAATTCTTTTTTACACCATTCACAAGAAAGAGGAAAAATTAACTGCTAAGCAAACCATTCCAACTTAGCAAGTCCCTGAGCCCGCGAGGCAGCAAAAATTGTGGTTTGTAACCTAAAAGCTCATTTGCCTTAGAAATATTGGCGTAGCTGCATCGAATTTCGCCTGGTCGGTACGGTAAATAAGATATTTGGGAGTTTGCCCCCGTCAATCTCAACATAGTTTGCGCAAGCTCCTCGATCGAGGTCGCTACACCTGATCCAACATTGAAAATCTCGCCGAGTACTGTAGAACTTTCATACGCTAGCACAATTGAATTCACTATGTCTTCAACGTAGACGAAGTCTCTAGTTTGCGAGCCATCACCATAGATGACTAGTGACTGCTTTGATTTGATGCGGTCCATGAACTTGGTGATGACGCCACTGTAATCATTTAATCCTTGCCGAGCCCCATAGACATTAAAAAATCGCAGAACAACTGAATTCAACAGATGCTCAGCGTTAAGCCGAAGGCACTCCTTCTCGATGACCCGTTTGGATTCAGCGTAAGGCGAAATAGGATTTGTCGGATGATGTTCATCTAAGGGTAAATAGGTGGGGTCACCATAAACTGCGCAGGAAGAAACAAAAACAAATTTCTTAACCGAATGGCTAACGCATTCCTCCAGCAAAATACGGGAGCCATCGATATTGACTTTATTGTTGAAATCTGGGTCTGCAACAGAAAATGGTACACTTGTTTGGGCAGCAAGATGAATAACGCAATCAGCATCAGTGACACATTGTTTAACAGTCATTTGATCCGTTATGTCGCCTTTAACAAAATCAACTAAACCGGACCTCAGAACAGAACTAAGGTTCTCTAATTTACCAGTATACAAGTTGTCCAAAATTACAACTCGATAACCAAGTTCCACTAATCTAGAAACAAGATGACTGCCAATAAAACCAGCACCACCAGTCACCAAAATGGTGCTATCTTTAGTTGAGTTTTTCATTTTAGAGCCTAACCCGAGATAACTAAGTTTTAGCTATTTCTGGAATTACTTAATTATTATGTTTTTCTTCGCCCTACTTGCGGTATAAGGTCTCAGACAAATCGAGAACTGTACTTATGTTGAACAGTAGTAGTGTAACGCACTAAAACAGAAAAGGATTATTTATCGCACACCTTATGACTCGATAAATCAGGTTGCGTTACCATGGACAGATTTAAGAAATTATTCTTAATCACTTTAGTCTTGGTAATGGCTTGTCCAATAAGTCAAATTTCGTGGGCGTCTGCCCAAACATCGACGAGTAGCCAAATTTCTACACATGGGACAATAGTAACCAACACCGGAGGGAGCATCATTGTTCCAACAGTACAAGTACATACAGGCACCCTTGCTGTCCATCTAATAAACAATCAAAACGTTATGTACTCTTCTTGGAGCGTCGCACGCCCATACGTGAAGTACGCGCTAGTTCAAGGGGGAGGAAATCTATCGGAAGATGGAAGTATTACTCCAGTTTTCTACAACGATGTAAGCTTGGGGTCGCTCGAAAACTATTTCGCACTTGCACAGAGTTACAACGTCAACCTTATTCTAGATTTAGCTATTGTCAACCTTCAAAATGTAAGTGACCAAGCAATACTGAACTTATTAACGAAACTATCAGCCATAGCTGGCGGTCATACGCTCATCTTTGACATCGGGTGGGAGTACAACTTCCCTAATTACATGACCCCGTGGGGTGATGATAAAGGCCACTCATTCTATATTCCGCCAGATGTTTACAACACCAAAATGGCTCTTGTCCATACCTATATACAGCAAAACCACTTAGACAATCTTCTGCTAGCCAGCCACGCTAACATGTTAATTAGCACAGAGAAAGCTGGAGAATGGCATAGCAACCCAAACTTTGATGGAATTGTAGAATACTTGGACGGGATGCGCCAGGCAGATGTTGTAGGTTTCTCTCACTATAACGACAACCTTAACCAAAGCTGGAGTCGGGCTCAAGCAATCTACAATATGATAGGCACATCAAAGCCCTGCATATTCTTCGAGTATGCACCAACAAGCCCATGGCAAACAGGTCTAATAGTTACGCCTCAATTTGTGAACGACTCATATGCTATGTTAAAAACATACACGTTCATCAAAGGCATGATTTGGTATTTTGGACCTTACTGCACGAATGAAACCTTAGTAGCCATAAGTCAAAACGCGAAGATATTTGAAGGCGTATAAAGAGGCTAAGATAATTTAAGATAAAAAAACAAGCAACGCAGCAATAAAACATGGATTACCATTAAATGCGCAAGAGTATTTTGAGAGATAGCGTTTTTCTAAGGACTGCGCATACACAAAGCAATTACGCATAGCAGAATTAGAGATGTGCCAGACTATAATATTGAATAATTAGCGCTATTACGGAAAAGATTACAGTCAGCCCAAGTAAACTTAGCATCAGGGGCACTAACGTTATCCCCCATGGCGAGTAATTTAAAAACAGACACACCAGCGGAGCTATAACTAAGCTAATGGCAATACTGAGCGCAACTTGTTCGGTTCTTTTTAAGGTAGTTTCAGAAGAGCTTTTGTTTTCGCCTCTTTCAAGATGTAACGCCTTAACGCAAGCAAACCCAGGTAAAAAGGAAATAATTAGAATACCCAACCCATACCGAAGATACACAACAAGGAAGAAATCGCTAGGTATAAATGCAACTATTGTTGCGACCATAGATAGCAGAATGGTCACCCAAAACCATGTTGCGTTCTCCGATAAAAAATGGTCCCATAATGTAAGAAATCGGCCCTTTTTCTGATCGAAAAATATTTCTCTCTCATTTTCAATGATCTCGAACATAATTTCATCTGAAATTGAGTATTTCAGCTTCATTATGTCTAAAAGTTGCTGAACTGTAGCGGGCTTTTCAGCTTTAACAAAGTGAAGCATTAGTTTCTTTATTTGTTCTCTATCGTTCACAGATTCAGGCATTTCATCATCTACGTTAGGTAATATTTGCGATAAAGCTTATGACTCTAAAGATAAACACCACCGAGAATACGATGCTCAACAGCAGCGCTAAGTATCTCAGTCTTCTTTTGTTTATTGTAAGATTGATACTACGGTAGTATGGAGATAACAGTTCTGATAGTGCAAGAATCACAATAGCACTTACCGCTATTAAGACACTAAAGTCAGTAAAATCTAATGGTGGAATTTGGATAGTAATTTCCCTCACATAATCTTACATGCAATGCATGTGAAACTTATTCCAAGCATACTTTTCAATACTTCAAGGGGCTCTAACCAACTACGACAATACAACCTTATCGCAGCGCCAATTTTCAACATCTAAATAATTACCAGTCTCTCGATAGAAGTATCAAATATATTCCGTTGCTTAATCGCCAATTGCTTAAACCTTTTTTAAACCAGATTTTACCATCAGAAAGCTATCAGCAAAGCTTACATGAGGTTTAAGGAAAATTTCAACGGCATCAGGATACCCGCGCACTTTTAAAGTCTTAAAGAAATCTTCCCTTTGGGGAGACTTATAAATGGATTGTTCAGCGACTCGCGGATTTTCCTTTTTAACCTGATCAAGCGAAATGTTATGTTTTTTTACATTTTCAAGGGTATTAATCAAATCTTTACCTTTTGAATTGTTGATTAAAACTACCGACAAACCCCGTTTGTCAAAAAGATTCTTGGGCGCTCCCCAAAAGTCACCAAGCGTGATATCAGATATTCTTGGAACTTTCGCAAAAGGGCAGTTATAGCATGATTCCCGAAGGTAAATGTTTCTTAAATATCCCACCATGAAAGAATCGCGTCTGTGAAGCTTAAAATACTCTGAATCGTCGGCAAACCGTGCTTTAGAACCGAAGTTTTCCCAACTAAGACGCTTATCCCGAAAGCTGTATTCTACCAGTCGAGAAGCCTTTTTGAGAGACAAATATGACAAGTATTCTTCAAAAACTAGTTGCGATCCAACACCATGACAGATGACATCACACAAATATAGTTTCTGAACACCTTGCGCAGTGCTTTCTTTTTCTACGAGATTTTTCAAGGCGGCAGTTTGGCAGGGGGTACCACAAAAAAGAGTTGGCCTTTTTTCCTTTAATGAGTTTAAGACATCTAAGTAAGCGTTACCTATTTGACTTTGAACATATTTTGAACCTCTTAGAAGTGCCAAGTTCTCATCTGTTTCCGCACAGATGTGCCTTAAATTAAAATTTTCATCAAAAGCTGCCCCAAAAACCAAGCCATTATTATCAATAATTTGCCTTGCCAGCTCCGAAAAGATGCCTCCAGAGGAGCTCTGAAGCCTTAATTCATCATTTTGCGATGAGGCTGCAATAACTTGAGGGACAGAGGGGTTTTCTTCAGGCAGATTAAGTATAGGACAATAGTGTTGACAAATCCCGCAAAGTGTGCATTTGTTTTTATCAATATTCGGAAGCAAAAAGCCCTCATCATTTAATGACGTTGAAATGGCGTGTGATGGACAAGAACTTTGACAAGCATAGCAGCCAGCGCATCTATTCTTGCCTATTTCTTCTATCGCAGGCTTCAATTCTCCAACTCCTTAAGTGTATCGGCCATTGAATCAATTTGAGTTAAGGCCCTTTCCTTGTTGCACTTCACAGCAGACAGGATCCGTGCAATAATATTCTCGTAGTTATCAAGTAAATAATTGACGCGCCCAGAGAGTATATTTACGACTTCACCTGAATCCCAAAGACTGGGAATATCTGCATCTATAACAAGTTCGTCTAAATTGAGACCTCTTTTAATAACCCCATCGAATTTATCGCTGGAAGATATTGATAAGGCGGGCTTACCCATTTGCAAAGTTGAGACCGCAGCGTGCATCCTACCAGTTATTGTGAACAAACCATTTCCGAGAATGCTTCGCGCTTCGCTCGGCAAGAGAACATCATTTATGAAGACAAATCTGTCTTGAAGGCTTTTTTCCATTCTTTCTTTAATTTGAGCTATTATTTTTCGGTCATCATGGCTCGCAGTCAAAACGTGAGGCAACAGTACTAATTTGTAGCTTTCCAAACGAGTCATTGTAGCGACATTCTCCAAAATACGCACCCAACAGCGGACATAATTCTCGCGCTTAGAAGTGTAAAAATGGCTTAGACCCGAGACAACTATCGTTACATATGAGTTGCTTTTTATTCCGTATTTTTTAAGAGGCGCATTCATCCAATTTAGGTTTGATTGTTTAGGTAAATCTAAAAAAGCAAGGTCCCTTGTTTCAATAACATTCTGGCAATGGAGAACGTTAAGCGCATAATTATATGACGCTCGGTCCCTTGCATAGATATGGCATTTACTTAACAGCGGTCCGACAATTAACTTGCGCCAAGAGTAGAAAGGACCTATCGTTTGACCAGCAAAAAACACAGGAGTTCGGGAAGATAATAAGCGTACTTTGGCTAAATTCAAAGCTATGTCACCGCCGTAATAATACTCGCCCAGATTATCACCGCCGACATCAATAACACAGGTTGGAGTTAATGAAAGGATATTTATGGCTGACAAGAAGGCGCCCCTAACTTCCTTCATCGCTTCTTTGAGTTTTTGACCTTTATGATGAACCCTCTTCGTTGGCATCCAAAGGATTTTTGGTGTGTTGCCTGTTTCATCGGTTAGCCGTTTAATATCATTTTCTTTTAAAGCATCAACTATAAAAGAAATATTTGGACCCATCTTTTTAGAAAGATAATAAATTAGATTTATGCACATCATCGCCGAACCATAGTTTTGTGTGTCATTAGCACTTAAGATAACAATTTTTACCAATTGAGCCACCTTAGCGTGTTTTGTAAAGTTTATTTTATTTTGATCTTTTGAGATTATCCGAAAATTGAAGAGGGCAAAATGGCTTTTGGATACACAACAATACTGAGGACGAACATATTGTTTTTAAAAGCTATACAAGAACTAAAGATATTGCACATCTATCATTGCTGCATAATTCATCGCTATCTTGTAAGCGTTTGTTCCAAGACAGGCAAGGGTGAAAGAGAAATAACCGCGAAGGCTGCCGTGGTTATAGTTAATAGCTCGACTGTAGCACCACCTTGCTTTTGCCTTAAAACCAGATTTTAGGTAATAGCTTCCAAGGGACATAAACCATTTGTACAGAATCTCATTTCGATTGGGTGCCTTCAATACTTCTTTCAAGTTCTTTTTCATTATGCGATGAAGGGCATCAATACTATAGGAATATTTCTTGCTAAGTTGATGCCTATGTACTCGGTAATAGACCAAGGGCTCATTTATTTGGGCAAGACTAAACTGTTTACTTAAGCGAATGACAAAATCCCAATCCTCCGCTGCCTTCAGATTTTCGTCAAAGCTCAGTTCATCAATGCAAGCACGTTTCAAAAGTAGACCTGAACAATTCCCCAGAATATTTTCAGCTAAAAGAGAATAATACAAATTTTGAAAAGTTTGAGGCTTTCGAAGAAGTGCAACTTTCCGGGATTCATCAATGAGAACATAGTAAGAGGATTCAAAAACTCCGTCAAAATCACTTTGACTTTTCAAGATGTCATACTGGACCTGAAGCTTATGGGGCAACCACATATCATCGTCATCCAAGAAAGCAATAAAGTCACCTTTAGCTTTTGTTAGCCCCAAGTTTCTTGCTGCACAAACGCCTTTGTCAGATTTAAGGAAAAAATAATTCAACCTAGGATCTTTAAAAGAGGAAACAATCTCTTTTGTATTATCCGTTGAGGCAGAATCAATTATCAAAACTTCGAAATCTTTGAAGGACTGCAACAGGATACTCTGGATTGCATTATTCAATAAGCGAGAACGATTTTTAGTCGGAATTACAACCGAGACAGCAGGCATATGATAGCTCCTTTATCTTAATTATGTTTACCAATCAAGCATGTTTACTTTAAGGGCCAATTCACAAAAGCAAACATACCAAAACCTTTCACTATTCAAAGGGACAGCACGCTGGATCTTTGCCGCCCTCAAGGTCCCACGCAGTATATAGTTAGTTCTCAACCTTTAGCATGCCCTAAAAGCATGTAAGACTCTCCGTTCGTGTAAACGACACTTGAATTGTAAACAGTCTCAAGTATAATGTCAGTCGTGCGATAAGGAGCCAATTCATCTATTATACCAGCCTTCCCAGGTGTATGAACCATCAAAACGCTGTACGCCATATAAGGTGCCGTCGGATCAAGAGGATAATACTTCACTAAATGTTCAGCCACAAAACTATAGTTTGCCACCTGCAATAATTGCTCGTGTGTGTTCAAATCTGCGGCTATTCTACCAGAGCTAAAATGGGTGATTGCAAAATTCGCTATTTGCCTTTGATACACAGAGTTAACGGCATTTGCATACCCAATAGGCACTTCAGAGGACAAATCTGGATACACTGAATTAGCAGACGCTATTAAAGGCTGGCAACTGTAGACTTGAATCACTGCAGTAAACATTATTAATATTACAAATAGCCCCGATAACCACTTTCTTTTCTTGTAAAATTTGGCTATGAAAAAGCCGACAAAAATAGGGAACAGAAGAGATTCGAATGCAAGCGCTCGAGTAGGGCCGAATTTTAGCACGACACCCAAAAAAATGAAAACGACCAACAAAATTCCCACGACAATGATGAAACGAGCACGGTCATTCAATTTTTTTCTTTCCTTTAGTAACAAAAGCAAACCAAATAAAGTGAGAACCAGAAGGACTAAGACCGCGCCATAATAAACTGAAAAGGTTCTTACTGCACCAAAAAAGTCGTGCTCCAACAGGGTATAGAAAGTTGGAGAAATTGACTCTGAGGAAGGAGTAGTACCACTAGGTACACCCACAAAAAATGTCCGCAAAACGTTTGTAAGAGCAGGGTAACTCATAAACAAAAGCCAAGCACAAGTTATTGCGATAGTTATAAAAATGATATTATTACGGAAACAAGATTTTAGATTGAGCCTCTGGAGGGCGTTAAACGGAAATCTTTGGACTATTAAAAAGGTGATCAGGATCAATGATAAAAGTATAGAGGAGGCGGAGTGAGCGGCCGCCAAAGCAACGGCGAAGAAAAAGGCAAGCAAGAGATATCGTCTATCGTTTCCCTTTATCAAGGAAATAAAAGTGTAGAATATAATTAGAACGAGCAGAAGGCCAATTGTAGATCCAGTGATTTCATACTGGACTATTGAAAATGGAATAGAGGATAAGAGCAGAGCAAACTTTGTTACGCTTTCTCCTGAAGGAAGGGCAAGTTTCTTTACTATTAAATAGGTAAAAAGCGGATAAAGGGGGGCTAAAAGGAGGGGTATATACTTCATTGCATCGACAACAGGCACATTTAGTATAATTGAAAACGCCGAGAATAACAAATGAAATAACGGCGCCCCACTATAGTCAGGCGCAATAGAAGAAGAAAATGGCGCTATGTGTCCTGTTGTAATAACAGTATTGGCTAAGTTGTATTGAAAACTTTGATCTTGATAGACGCCTTGGAACCAGACATATTTTAGGATAGGAACAGATAGAAAAACCACTCTGCCTATACTCGCAATTGCGACAAGCCAACCTTCTTCGCGCTCAGAAAAGAAGGCTATTAAAAAAATAATAGCAAACGCTAAAAAGGGAATCTCTAGACCTTCAAGAATCCAGCTATCTTGATAATCCCTAGTCAAGGCTACTATATTTGCGATAAGTACAACTACCGCAACTATCAGAAGCAACCTCAGGATTAGAGGACGACTTATAGAAAACTTCTTCACAGCCATCATTTTTCAATCATGCCGGCGATAATGTTCACATACCGTGCGCTCGCATTTTTGAGGTTGAACTTTTGGTCTACTTTGAGGATGTTTCTTTCACTAATGGTGTTCAAAGTTTGCTGATTGCAAGCACAAAGTTCACTTAGTGCGTTCAAAAATGAGTCTTTTTCTGGTGGTACGAGCAAACCATTAAGTTTATTCTCAAGTGCTTCTGAAAGCCCGCCCACATCGGTGGAAATTGGAATTGAGCCACAAGCCATGGCTTCTAACAGTACAGTGGGCAAGTTTTCATACAAAGAGGTAATGAGCAGAAAATCGCATAATGAGTATATTTCGGGCAGCACAGAGTTGTTGACATAACCAAGGAAAAGTACCCGATCTTGCTCCAATCGTCGAGCATAACTTCTAGCGTAGAGATGATCGGGTCCCATTCCTACAACGACGAATTTAACATTAATTTTCTTGGATGCCGCCATCACGTCAAATAAGAGTTCAAAGTTTTTGGCCCCTCCAACGGGAAGTTGAGCAACAAAAACAGCAAGGCGACTGTTTCCCTTAAACTCCAGAAGCTTTCGTGCGAGTTCAGGATTGGTGAAAGAGTCTCTTTTGAAGAAAACAGTAGTGTCTACGAAGTTTGGGACAACTTCGATTTTTGATTCATCAATGTTATAGTAATCTATTATCATCCGCTTTGTGTATTCGCTTACGGCAATAGCACAATCAGCATTTTGAAGCATTTTCTTTTCTGAAGCTGTTAAAAACTTGCCAACCGGTGATAAGGTGAGTTTATCCTCTACACCCATTTTGCCATATTTTCTTAATGTTTCAAACGCAGGAAGAACAGCATGACTAATGGTCAATTCAGGTATGGCTGTGTTACTTATTTTTGGAATATGCGGATAAAATGGAGGTAAAGTTCTAATAATGAGCTTAGGCTCAGGCTGAGAACGTAGACGTAGAGAGGAAAGCAAGTCAAAGAAGGGGTTAAACAAACTGAACCCAAGAAAAGGCTCCGCAATCTCGTCGATTTTCAGGTTCGGGTGTGGAGCATTTTTGGCCAAGGCGCCTTTGTTTGCGTGGATTTGGACTTTAAAGCCTTCATCGAGCAGAAAATTCACAATACGCCTTGTGTGGCCACCTATTCCTCCAGCACCGAACTCAGGCGAGACAACAAGTAAGTTGGATTCTATACGCATTTTTGTTTTTCTCCTTATCGTATAGTACCCTTTCGCCATCAGCCTTGCCGGACATCTTCGATTTTCTCCCATTTATAGTCGGGGCCGTGGAAAAGCAGGATTAGCAAACCAGCAAACATGACAAATTGCATTAATATGAAGTCCAAGATAACACCAGCCATACGTAGACTTCCTCCCTGCTGGGATTGCCCCAACGTCACGGTAGTTGTCAACGAATCCTTCTTGAACAAAGCAAAAAGGACAAGAGTAGCTAGAATGGCAGATAACAGGGGCACTAAAATAATCAGAGAGTTGAATGAAAATAATATGGCAACTATAAAACTAACAGAGCAAATCACTGTCAGTAAAGGCGCAACAACATTAATGAAAAACTCGAAAGGCAGTATTACCGATGAGAAATAGCTGTATTGCTTCTTGAACATCATGCCTGCAAAATTAAACAAAGCTTGCTGGTTGCCTTGGCTTCGTCGAATTTTTTGCTTGAGTCGGGATTTACGGCCGATTGATGAGTTTTCATAAAAGGATACACTGTCGTCGTAAATCGCTCGAAGTCCCTTCTTTCTAACACGAAGAGTCAACTGCATATCGTCACATATGCTGTTAGGGGGTATTACTTCCAGTAGTTCCTTTCGGTAAGCAGCGAATTCACTCTCGCACATCACTACAGAGTCCATATTCGTTTCGCCCATTCTAAGAATATTGTAGAAGCTTCGGTACCCTTGCTCTTCTTGCGTTACAGCAGACTGGTCAGGGTTACGCATAACCTGTATGCCTGACACAGCTCCAACGGTTTCATCACCAAAATTGGTAACTATTCTTTTCACTGCATCTGGGTCAACCGAGACATCGGCGTCTGTTAGAATAACTATATCACCTTTGCAAAATGGAAAAGCGTAATTTAACGCTGAGGCTTTACCCATACGTTTGCTTTGGGTTAAAATATCAACCTTGTTATGGGTTGTTTCGACAAAGGTTTGTACAGCTTCAACTGTTCCATCGTTCGAGGCGCTATCAACTACCATAATCTGCAATTTCTCAGGAGGATAGTCAATCTCAAAGGTGTTCTTTAGTTTACGAGATATGACTTTTACCTCGTTATACGTTGTAATTATTACTGAAACGGTCGGTAAGAAGTCCTTCTTGTTTACAGGGCATCGCTTGCGAGAGTAATATACCATCAGGGCAAAGAAAGCGGAAAAACCTGCCAAAAGTAAAAAGAAGGTTGAATAGAATATTATTTCAGCTATTGACAATTATTTTAACCCCTATTTTTTGTAGAAGCAATCAATTTTTGTTACTTGCTTAATCTGATATTTCGGTTGAAGGTTTATTGACACTAAGCAATATTCATATAGAGACCCACGTAACGTGAGTTAAATTCAAGAGCGTTAGAGCTACCGTTAAAGAGCCATAACTCAAAGTATAACTCACAAGAGAGGCCATGTTTTGTCGAGTCCGTCGAGACTGGCTTATCCAATTGGACACTAAGCCCATTAATCACTATACTCTTAATTGCGGGTTCTGAGAAAGAGACTTCCTTTACAGAGAAATTGAAAGGTAACTCTCGAGTTTCCCCATCATTGATAACAAAGCGGAATTCATAAAGAGGCTGTTGTGAGCTAGGAACACCCGTTTGAACGTTCGGCAAGGCATCAGAATAGTTGCGTACTTTAGCGTAAAGCACATAGTATCCTGTTGACTGCAGGTGGTTGGTTATACCGATAAAAAGAGAATAATCGTCCCCAACGGTTACAGTTAATGGGTAGTCGAGGATAGTATGTTCAGGTCCAAGAAGATAAAGCTCTGAAAACTGAATTTCCCTCGACGTATGTTCTAAGATAGCAGAGAAAAGAGGACCTGAAATTAGAAGAATGCCTATCAGACCTATCGCACAGAAAACCCATTTCAAATGAATTAGCTTCATCTGCCGATATCGACCTTGATATGATTATTAATTAGAGTGGTGATGCTAGTTTTTGGCTGTTAACTCACGGTAAACCAAAGAAAGTTTTAACCCCACAACGCTTAACGATGCCTTTGATACAACAGACATGCGCCCAGTTGACCCTATTTCATCCAATTTGTTGCTTTGAAGTAAATCAATTATTTTCTTAACCCACAGGTCAGCGTCAGCCATTGCGGGTAAAGTTATTCCGTGCTTGTTATTTTCTATTATCTCATCCACTGAGAGCACGCTACTAGCAACAACAGGAAGCCCACAGGACATTGCCTCGAGAACCGTGAGCGGGGGTTCTACTGCAAATGAACCATCAAGTCCCATAAACAAAAACAAGTCCGAGGCGTTGTAAACTAAACGTTTCTCTTCATCGGTCAAATTTCTATTCTCAACTTTGATTAGATTTCCTAAACCAAGCCGTTGCGCTTGATTACATATAGATGAGGCGTACTGTTTGTTAACCAATCCAGGGGGAGAAAAAACGCGTAGAGAAAACGCCACCCCTTCTTTTCGTAACCCTTTAAGTATTGATAAAACCCGGTCCTGTGGAAACCTTTGACGAGTTAGATTACCGATATAAAGTATCACTCGCTCATTTTGAGGGATTCCTAGGGCTGCTCGAGCTACTTGTTTAGGTATTGGCTGATAAAAAGCTGTATCAGTAGGAGGCACAATTACCCGGAGTTTATTATTAGGTATTCCGCTGGAGTCCTGTAGATTCTTGGAAATTGCTTGTGATGTTACAATGAACATATCAGACATTCTTAGAAGCGAACTGAACACGTTCGCCTGTTCCTTCATGTACACATGGGTAACTACGGGAAAGTTGCTGGCTTTCTTGGCTAAGAGTCGTGAATACCTAAAGCAGTTTGTTATATTTATAACGGGTTTCTTTTCTGACAGGTGTTTTTCAGCCGAAAGGAAAGATGGCAAAGGGCATGTCTCGAGAAAACTCGTCAGTATCAAAGACTGTTTATTACGCACTCCGATTGCGTCTTCACGACTAACCAAGGGCATTTTTTTTTCAGCATAAAGAAAACCACTAGGAAGTGTAGGCTTTTTTTGTCCACACGTTCCATATCGGTAGTTAAAAATTACAGAGGGGATATTTTGAGCTTTTAGGCAATCAAGCAGTGATCTTAGAATTCGTATGTGACCTTCATTATAAGGTTCGTTGAAGCATCGTGCATAAAAAACTGGTAAATAGTCCACGGACATAGAACTCACTGCAAATGAGGAGAATAGTATTCAAAGAGAGCGTGAGACAGTATTTGCTTAGCGTTACCTTCCAAAGACCCATTTGAGTCTACAACAAACAACTGCGCACTACAGAGTCGCCGATCTTTACCGAAAGCATCGTTGACACTTTGACCCTTGTTTTGCATATAAAATCTTATCAAAGGTACAGGAGTTAACAGTTCAAACGTTTTCTGAATTGTCGGAGCAATTTCTGTTTGAGCATCTTTCTGAGCATCAAAGAAGGTATCCTGAATATACCTATCACAAATAACCACTTTACCACGAGCCAACAATAACCGAACACGAAGATTAAGCTTCAAAGCATGATCAAAAATTGCAAGGTAACCCCACATCAGTCCTAGAGGTTTCATGCCTAAAGCAGTAACCCGTTTTTCAGCATAATACTCGTTTTCTGTGGCCTCACTTTGACCAAACAAAAACTTCCTCGCAATACGCAAAACTGGTTCAAGTATCATACCTGTTCCGCGTGACCACATGTAAGTAACATCAATGCCCCTTGACTTAAGCTGCTCGTATAAACGAAGGGCATGAGTTGTTTTTCCTGTCCCATCGTCCCCTGAAAAGCAAATCACAAAAGAAGGAGCAATTTTTTCGCCAACAAGCCGCCTCTTTACATAGTCTCCAGCGATGGCATAAACCGATCTTGTTTTGTAAGCAAACGTTATTTTGGGATCTTTTCGTATTTTACTAACATAATTTCGAGCAATTGTAGGAACAGAAATCGGGATAGGCAGACGCTGTTTTTTTGCAAAGGCATCATTAAGCGAGTTTGTTATTTCTTTAGCCTTTGAGTTCACTTGCTCTTTTTTTGGTCTGATACTTTCAGCGTCTGGGAGCAGAGGCAAGGAGTATATTTGTGAGGTAAGATAATTCTGGCTTTGCAGCATCGCATAGAAAGGCGCAACCCAGTTATCTTCAGTAACCCAATTGTCTATGTATGCCCAATCAATTTTCGGTTGAGCGTTTAAAGCATCAATTGTATAAAGTAGATCGCCCAGCCTGAACTCATGATTCTCAAAAAAAGCGTGCGCAGCAGTAATTAGCAGATGGTGCTCTGAAGAGGGAAAGCTGAAGGTTTCGCCCATAACTTTTAGGTCTTGTTTTTCTCTCCAGATATCTTCGCATTTGAGAAATTCAATGCCATCCCACGCCATTCTACTATGCAGATGAATTGCCATCTTATCTTCTGCGTTCTTGGCTTTTCGGAAAAGCCGTTTGTAGCCTTCTTTAACCCAAGTTAATTCTACATACCCCAAGCTTTCAAGAATCTTTACGGTATTTGACAGGTCACTGTCCTTTACTAAAACATCAAAGTTATCGCTATCCAGCGGAAAATGGTTCCTGGATTTTAAAAAAATGAGTTCGATGCCTTGAACCTTTAGAGCGGCATTGATTTCTAGAAGCCCGCGTCGTAGAAATTGAACTTCCTCATACGCTTCAGAGAAAAAGGGTTGTTCGTTTACAATTTTTTTAAGGATTTGACGTTTTTCCTGTGGAAAAGCCTCGTCGTCAATGCGATTTAGTGTTCTATACAGAATCTTATTCTTAAGCATCACAGAATAGAGACGACTATACTCGAGACCCGAGAGTAGTTTTTCTCGAATTTGAGGAGGCAGTTCAAGATAGGGATTTGATAAGTGAGCTGCAAAAGTGAAGTAGTCTTTATCGTCAAACATGAGAATCTTCTCGCTTTTAAGATAAAGTTTTAGCTGGTCATACGCTCCAGAAAAACGCGCAGTCCTATCCGCCATAAGGCCGTTCCAAGTTTCAAGTTAGCTCGTCCGCCTTGTCGTTTTGGCTCAAAATACGCGATTTCTTTGACGCCAATACCTCTTTTGAGGGCACGGCAGATTATTTGGGCGTCCAGTGACCAGTTGTCTGAGTTGGGGTTGAGGCAGTCCCAGACGGGTTTGCTCAATAGATAATAGCCGTTAGTGATGTCTGTAACGTTATTCCAGAAAAGTATGTTAACTACGGTGACGGCAATCCGGTTTCCTAGGTAGTGTGATACTGTGTGCTCTTCACTCCAACCCAAAGGTGGAAAACGTGTAGCTGCCACAATAGAGTTTGGTTTGTAAGCTTCAAGAAGTTTAGGGAGGTATCTTGGGTCATGGTTACCATCGCCGTCAATCATACATACCAAATTATAGTTAGCAATGCTAACGCCTTTTCTGACGGCAAAGCCACGACCGCGGCGTTTAACTTCAAGCGGAACGACTTTTACGGAGTATTTTTCGCCTGCAGACATCGCGACGCCTAAGGTATCGTCCTCGCTGAAGTCGGCAACGATTACCTCGCTTTTTAGCGGCAACTTGTTTAGCACTAAACTAAGGCCGCGGATTATTTCGGCGATGGATTCAGCTTCGTTTCGGGTTGCCATGACAAGAGATAAGCCGTTTACCAATGAAGTCAACTCGGTAAAACATTTGAAGACGACATAGAAAAAGGAGCGTGAAGCTGACTTGTGTGGCTTAGGCGCCTTTGTTCTTTTGGATTTGTTTTATTGCGTTGCATACGTAGTCTATTTGTGCGTCGGTCAACGTATTGCTTGAGGGCAAGCAAAGACCTTTGTCGCATAGCTCGTCAGCCACTGGGAAGTCTCCTTTGATTAAACCCATTTGTTTGAATATTGGTTGCTTGTGCATTGGAATGAAGAATGGCCGTGTTTCGATGTCTTGCTTTGCGAGTTCCTCAGCTAGTTTGTCTCTACTTACGCCGAATTCGTCTTGGATGAGAATAGAATATAACCAGTAGATGTTTTTAGCCCAGTCAGCCTCTGGTGGCAGGGTAATTCCGGTTACAGCTTTTAAGAGGGAGTTGTATTTTTTGGCGTGCGCCCGTCTGGCCTCAATGTATCGGTTGATTCTTTCCATTTGGGCTACTCCGATGGCTGCTTGCATGTTAGTCATTCGATAATTGTATCCAATCATATAATGGAGGTAGCGTTTTTCTTTGCTATGTGCAAGGTCGCGGAGAAGCCTGAGGTCTTCGGCTACAGCGTCGTTATTGGTTACGCACATTCCGCCTTCGCCTGTTGTAATGATTTTATTGGTGTAGAAGCTATAGCAGCCAATGTCGCCTAAGCATCCAACGACTTTGCCTTTGTAGAGGGCGCCATGTGCTTCGGCTGCGTCTTCTATGACATAGAGATTGTGTTTTTTTGCTAATTTTAAAAGTGGGTCCATGTCTACTGGATGACCGTAGATGTGGACGGGCATTATTGCTTTCGTTCGCGGGGTGATTTTTGCCTCGATTGCTTCAACGTCCATGTTCCAGGTGTAGGGTTCGGAGTCCACAAAAACTGGTGTGGCACCGGCAAGGATAACTGGGTTGGGGCTTGCTATCATGGTCAGAGTGGGTATGATTACTTCGTCGCCTTTTCCAATTCCTAAGGCTAAGGTTGCCATGTGGAGGGCGGCGGTTCCGTTTGCCACGGTTATTCCATGTTTGGCTTCAACGAATTTGCTGAATTTCTCTTCGAAGTCAATAATATAGCTGCCTCGCGAGGATATCCAGTTTGTTTGGATGCAATTTGTCACATATTTAATTTCATTCCCAGTTACATCTGGTTCACAAATTGGTATTTTCATATGGTTACCTCCCGTATAATCTTAGTTTTTGGTTTTATTGTGCAGTATTTTTTTTGACATTTAGGACGTATTTGTCGGCGTCCATCATTCCATTAAGGTTCAAGTTGATGTTTTCGTCTTTTCGATCACAGACGCGACATTTCATGTCATCGACGAGCATGGTCTGCATTTGGTGTCGTTTTGGAGAGTTCCAAATATCCCAAAATGGTTGCTGCGAAATGTTTCCCCAAATAAGGTGACTATATTCTTTTAATGCCACCTGCGGGCAAGGAAAGACGTTTCCAGCCTTGTCGATTGTGGCGTTAAAACGTTGAGCCCAACAGTATTTGAAGTTCGGGTCATGCTCGCAATTCTTGAAATTAAGCATAGTGATTTTCCCGTTTCGCCAGTTATGCAAGAGTTCAAAGATGGTTTCTATTTTTTGGGGGGTCAAGTAGTTTACTGGTTGAGCAACGTTCGGGACCTGCGGGATGGAGAATTTTAGCACATCAGCGTGTTCCTCGAAGAGGTCAACGAATGCTTCAATTTGTTCTGGAGAGGAATTGTTGGCCATTAATAGGTAGGCTATGTTGATTTTTAATTTTGAATTATTTTTTGTCTTGGCCGCGTGTAGCTTTTTAACTTTTTGCAGGAGCTTTTGGTGAGTATCGCTTGATGGGGCTAACCCATGTAAATTGTTGTAAATGTCAGCTGTGGCGGAGTTGACGCTTATTGTGATGTAACTACCTTCACTAGAAGTAGCGTTAAGTTCTTGGATAACTTCGTCAGTTAGAAAATAAGCCTTGGTGTGAACCCCAAAGTTTAGTTTTCTTTCTTTTATAGCGTGAATTAATTGAGCAAAATGAGAATAACTTAATGGATCGCTTCTTATTCCAGATATTTCTATGAATGGAGGATACTCCAAGAGTTCATCGAGTAATCTGGCATAATCTTTGATGCTTAACGTTCCTTCACAAAGCATTTGTTCTTTACCATAGCAGAACGTACAGTCAAGAGGTCCACAATGGGAACCTGGGTGCAATTCTAATTGAAGGGGAACATCATTATTCTTCATAAGACGCTCTATTAGCGCGCCAACATAGTTGAATTTAAAAGATATTGGTAATACCTCCGTTAATATGAATAATAATACTGCTGTTTGCTTGCCTCAAATGTGACAATAGTAATCCTAAGACTGCATTGAGTACCACAATTTGTCTCCTATCATTAAAGATAACAAACGCCAAGTCGCTTAAACTATATATGCATTATTCCCGCTGATTTTCTATTTAATAATTTCGAAGGCTATAGAGAAAATAGTCGGGCGATAGAGTACTATAGAAAAAACTGCACGGGACGTAATCTCAGGATTTTATTTATATGCCGGCGTTTTACATTTCGCCAGATTATGAATAAGCTAACAAGAAAAATCGCTATGCCAGCAACCGAGTAAATTACGCTTAATTGAGCATTAGTTGCGTTAGCAGCCGTTGCCGAACTCTTCAGAGCTAAGGCCTCTTCTTCAACTTGGTTAACAATAGCCAGTGCATCGTTGCTTTTTGTTATTGAAACCTCAAAATCACCCGTACGATAAGCGTTTTGAGCTTCGGCTAAGTAGGTTGCTGCAGTGTTAAGCTGAAGGGTTATTGTAGAAACATTCGCTCCAGCACTTTCAGCATCGCTTAAAGCCTGATAAGCATGAGAAATCGCAGAGTCTGCGGCGCTAAGACTTTCTGTGGCTTGGCTGGCGGTTACTTGCGCCGTTACGGGGAACGCCACAAGGGGCATAGAAGCACAAATCATCAAAAGGACAAGCCAGCAAATTTGCCTGTTCAATTATTCCACCCGTATGGCAATGGATTATACGAAGGTTTGTTTGAAAGTATCTGGGATTAGCGCATTATAATCATGTGAAGAGAAAGAGGCCATGACAAATACTTGAGCGCTGTTGTTTTTTAGCCAATGGGAAACCATAGGCGGTATTTCAAGTACGCATAGGTTTTGAAAGCCAGCCACCACTGGAACGACTTCTAAGTCGTCTTGCCGAGGTTGTTGTTTATCGGTCCACAAAAAAGAGGCGGAACCACTTAAGGGTAACAGCCATTCGGTTTTTATTTTATGATAATGTCCGCCGCGTTCTTCCCCAGGATTTACCGAATGAATACAGATGTCCTCGATGGATTTTCCGTTAAAAACGTCTGATTTCTGGAGGCCTAGAACGTCAAAACCTCGTGAATCTTGTTTGTAGGATAACGGTATTACTTTGATTGGCAATGGGCATCACGAAGGACAGCTTTTATGTTAGAATTTTTACAAGTTCTTGGTACTCATCATCTAAGGCAACGAATAATTCCTGGGCGCTAATGTATCTTCTCTGAAATTGTTCATATTTTCTTAGAAATTCTTGGCCTTGGATTGTTAAAAAGTAGTTTTTGTCCTGCAGCTTTACTAGGTTTAGATCAACGGCTTTTTTTAGATATTTTTCGAGGAGGTTGAAGTTCAGATTTGCTTGAATCATAATCCGTGTTTTGCAAACGCCTTGATAGTTGGAACAGACATTTAGAATAGCAGCGACTATTTTCAAACTATCACGATTTTTACGTGTCAAAAATTACACCTCAAGCATAAAAATCAAACCTATAGTAGACACTATCCAATCCCTTCCTGACAGAAGTGGATACGAATAGTTAAAAGAGCAAGTTGATAGACGCTCTTTTACTGGAGTACGACATGGAAAACTTTTAAGTATTTTCCATATAAACTATTTATAGTTTATTCTTAAAAAATAAAGACCTGCAAAGAAGATTCAGGCTCAACCATTCAAACCCCAACCGAGCATTTATAGCGAGACCTTAACGCCTTGTAGGATAAAAAGTAATCAGGCGATTTGAGCGCCACGATATTTTTGCAGCAGTTTAACGCTAACTGAGCTCTCAGGCTGTTGATTTTAGTGTTCCTGAGTTTACGGAGCATAGCGAAAAGATACCCAGTTAGTTCTTTACGGAAACAATTTGTATTTCGAACTTCAGTAACTGCAGAGAGATCCAAAAAAAGACGATTTCTGACAAATAGTTTCAGCGTCTGCCATTAATCTACACCAAAATTGAATCTACCGTCAGGTTTAGTACAATCTCAGCGATATCGCTTGCATATTCTGCGGTTCGTCTTATGCTCTCTATAATAAGGCGCAAAGTGGCGGCGTCTTCAAGGTCTATTTGAGAACATGCGACGGCAGCTCGTTCTAAGACATCAAGTTCTTTCATGCTTGCCAGAATGGTATCTGCGGTGTTATAGTCCTGCTTAAAAAGGGACTCAATGGCGGCATCAAACATTTTGAGGGAGATTTTGCTCATTTCTTCAAGTTTTATCTCCATGTCAGGATTAATTTTATGTTTAAGCGCCAACGTGTTTGTTGCTATTTTAACAGCGTGATCTGCAGTTCGCTCCACAGCCGTTGTTACGAGACGATAGCCAAGGCAGTCCCTGCCGTTTGAGAGACCGATTTCTTTTATTATGCGGGGGTTCTGGATAGCAGATTTTAGCAATCGGTTCACGTAGAGATTGAAACGGTCAACTTCATTGTCGGTGGAGATTACTTCTTTTGTAAGTAAATTATCATTTGTTCTAAGACCACAGATTGCGTCGTTATGCATAGATATTGTGATTATGCTCATGCGCCTAAGAGCACTTTGGATTGTTAACTCGGGATAACTTAAGAGAACTTGCAATGCTAACTGCGAAGATGTATCGCTCACTATTTCGGTCCCAACTAGCATGCGTCTAACGAAGTTTTTCATGTCATGTCTTTGTTTTGTTAAAAATTGCTTGTCTGTTTTGATATGTATAGAATTGTAGCCGGCTAAATAGGCGGATACGATTTTTCTTCGGATTGTCTCTATATCGTCATTTGAAGAAACTTTGATTGAAGCCTTATCTGAATGTTTTTCGACGGCTATGTTTGATCCAAGAGGGATTATGGTTAATAATCCGTCTTCTTCTTCGCGGAGTTTTATGAAGCTGCCTTTTTTTAGTTGATTTTGTGCTATCCAACCTTTGGGCAAAGATATAATGTAGGTGGAGCCACCAGTGAACTGTACTTTTCTTGTTTCAGCTTCCTCTTTGACCTGCACAAGCGTTCCATTCCTTATCGCTAACAAGTATGTTGCTAGCTGTTTATTATATAATAAATTCCTTGCCTATAGAAACGCCAACCGATAACATAGTCTATGCTGAATATTGTTGAGATCTATAATAACTGTTAAGCCCCAAATTGAACCCAACGGAGACCAACCCGCTACCTTAACCGTTAACAAATAGTCATTACATAGGACAGCCCTTAACTTTTTTCTATATATTTTTTGTTTTATACTAAGGATTTTCTTAAATCCCTACATACCCAAGGTTAGGATGGAGACGTGTAATATGCAAAAGTTTGAGACACCCCTAACCTTTGTTTGTCCGGTTTGTAAGGGAAGTTTTCAGTTCGACCAAGTTGAAGAATATCAACTGGTGCCTTGTCCAATCTGTGGAATCGACTTCATAACCGTGCGCCGAGAACAAAAGATCGTCATAGAATCTACTGAACTCGAAAACGTCCTAACCGCAACATTTAGGTGAGCAAGACTTGAAAGTTAAGTGTGTAGGCTGTAGCAAAAAATTCGATGTCACACCCGAAATCTTTTCGAACCACGAAATCGTGTTCTGCCCTATTTGCGGCCTTGATCATCAAGTATTAAAGAAAACCAGCCGCATCATAGTTGAATCAATACAACTCGCCTAAACACAATCTTTCTTTGAAAACACAAAACCTTAACCGCGCGGCGGGTAATGTTTTTTTATGGATGAAGTGGAAGTCAAAATTTTAGAGGTTAACCGAGAGAAAATCAGTCGCCTCCTTGAAGGTTTGGGCGCCAAAAAAATCTTTGAAGGCGATATCCAAACGTTGTTTTTTGATTTTTCTGACCAAAGAATAGTGAAAGCAAAAGACGTGCTTCGCCTGCGCAGGCAACAAGACAAAACCGAGTTAACGTACAAAAAAGTCCAATTCACTCAAAACGCCAAAGTGGCAAGAGAAATCTCAGTAAATGTCTCTGACCTTGAAGGTATGCAAGAAATTTTGGGACTTTTAGGCTTAAGAGTTACTGAGTGTATGCAGAAGCGTAGAGTCAGCTATCGAGTTGGTAGTGCACAGTTTGATTTTGATAAATATAGCGGCAAATATGGGTTTATTCCCGAATTTTTAGAAATTGAAGCACAAAACGTTGAGGAAATTCATCGTTATGCTGAGGCGTTGGGTTTTCGAGTTGAGGATTGCCTGCCGTGGTCGACTCGGGAGCTAATCCGTCATTATACCCACAAAAAATAGAAAAACCATGTTAAGAAGTTGGTTTGGCTTTAGTTGGTTTGCTTGCACGTGCGGGTTTGGGCGTTTTGGGGGTTTTTGTGGCGGGTTGAGGTGCTGGTGTTGCTTTTTTGTTTAGGTTCCAAGCGGGGTATTGGCCGTATTCTTTTTTGAAGTCATCGAGCAATTGTTGCTGGGCAACTTTGGGGTTGTCGCTTTCCATGCAGCCGACAGCGATTTTTTCCAGGTAGCCTTCATCCAATAGCATGCTGTTGATTTTTCGGGTGGTTTTTCCTCCGTATCCTGCTATGTAGCCGCCGAAGATTCGTTTAGCGGGTTTTTTGGTTTTGCCGATGTAGAGTATGTCGGAAGTGGGTTTTTCTGTGAGGGTTGTGTCGACGAGCACTAGAACGCTGTTTTTGTTGGAGGACAGGCCTGAGAATGTAAGCTCTTTTAGCGAAAGGAACGTTTTAAAGCCGTTTTCTTTGAGAGTAAGCGAGTTCATGTCTCTTATTTAAGTTTGCGGCTGATTTAACCCTTCCTATATAGGAAACATACATGTATATAGTCTATTTTCGGAGCACTTAAGACCGCACTTGTTGTAAAAAGTGACGGTGGTTGAGACGAAAAAGGAAATCCTGCTTTTTAGATACGAGACATATGTAGTTCCAAGACCAAGATGTAGCGAAATTGAGTTCTTGAGGAAAAACAAACGCTAAATCCACCTAATACACAAAAAGAACAGGTAGATTCATTGATAAAGGACAATATGGGATATTATAGTGGATACCAGCTGGGAAATTGCGATAACTAGAGGTAATAGGCGGTTGTTATCGGATGATTTTGATTCTGAGAGCAGGAACCTGCAATCAAATGACAGTATGCTAGATAACCCGAGCTTTTACCTCAACCGAGAACTCAGCTGGGTAAGATTCAACGCGCGTATCCTTGAAGAAGCCCGCGACCAATGGCATCCTCTGCTAGAGAGAGTTAAATTCATAGCGATATGTGGCAGCAACCTAGACGAGTTCTTCATGACGCGAGTCGCTAGGCTCATTAAAAAAATTAACAAAAAATCCAATGAAAGATCCATGGATGGCATGACATCTATGGAGCAAATCTACGCCACACGCAAAGAAATACTCCCACTAATCAAGAGCCATGCAGATTGCTGGAATAATGAGCTTGTACCAGCATTATCAAAAGAGGACATTTTCGTAAAAAAATTCTCCGAGTTACCAGACAAAATGAAGCAAAACCTGCGGGAGTTCTTCCGATGCGAAGTTGTCCCAAAAATGGTTATCCCTGCTTTGGGCTTTAACAGTGAAGCAATTGAGAACCTCCGCGTGAATTTGTACGTTTCTGGCTTTAGCAGCGTTGAATCTTGCTGCGTGTTGGATGTTCCCGTTGACAAATTTGGGCGGCTTATCCGAGTTACACGCAACGAATACCGACCCCACACAAATGTGGAAACGATAAGCATGGAACACGATTACGTCTTCTTGGAAGATTTAATCGCAAACAACTTAGACCTGCTGTTTCCAAACGAAAAAACCCTAACCGCATACCCATTCAGAGTTACTCGTAACGGCGAAATAGAGATAATAATGGATGAATCAGCCGATTTCTTGAACTCCCTAAAAGTGGGTCTCGCTCACAGAAAAACAGGGTTCCCCTCAAGAATAGAGTTCGAGAAGAGCATGCCAAAACCCATTCGGGAAGTCATAGCGTCGCATCTTCGGTTGCCAAAGTATTTGCTCTATGAAGTGGAATCGCCTTTGGGACTGGTAGATTTGTGGCAGCTGCTTAAAATAAATCGCCCAGACCTTAAAGATAAAACGTTTCTGCCGTCAATTCTGCCCTTGCTTACGCAGGAGAAGAACCTGTTCAAGACTATCTCTAAACGCGATATCGTGCTCTATCATCCCTATGATAGTTTTGAAGTGATCGTTGATTTACTCAAAGAAGCCGCAACGGACGATAATGTCACAGAAATCTGCATAACAATGTATCGGATGGATGCAAAGTCACCTGTCGTGGATGCTCTAATGACGGCGGCTCAAAAGGGCAAAAAAGTAACGGCGATTATTGAGTTAAAAGCCAAATTTGACGAAGAAAACAACATACTCCTTGTTGCAAGGCTTCGGGAAGCAGGTGTCAACACAGTTTACAATTTTCCCAACCTCAAGGTACACGCTAAGTTATGCCTTATTGTGCGTAAAGAAAAGAAACAAATCGTGCGGTACTCGCATATTGGTTCGGGTAACTATAATGCGGTTACTGCTAAAATCTATGGCGACATAGGCTATTTGACTGCAAATCCAGAGGTAGGTCTTGAACTTGAGGATCTCTTTAACATATTAGTCAATGGTCTCCAAGAAAAAGAATTCAAACATTTACTCGTGGCGCCAAAGACGCTCAAAAGCGAGATTCTCAAAAGGATTGAACGCGAAATCGCGTTTCACCGCAAAACGGGCAAGGGCTACTTAGCATTTAAACTCAATAACCTAGAAGAGAAAGACATCATAAAAGCGCTCTACAGGGCGTCCATGGAGGGTATAAAGATTGATTTGAACGTGAGGGCGCTGTGCTGTCTGAAGCCAGGGATAAAGGGGGTCAGCGATAATATCTCGGTAATTTCAATTGTGGGCAGGTTTTTGGAGCACGCCCGCATCTATTACTTCCAAGATGGAGAAGATAGTGAAGTCCTTCTTGGCAGTTCAGATTTGATGTTTCGTAACTTAAACGAACGCGTCGAGGTTCTCTTCAGTGTTCCTGACCCTCAAGTGCGCACGGCTATTCTTGATAATATGCTAAAAATTCACTTAAAAGACAACGTTAAAGCCAGAAGACTCCTTTCCGACGGCACTTATGAGAGGGTTATCCCCAGAGAAGGCGAAAGAAGTGTTAATTCTCAGTTTTGGCTAATTCAAAACAGAGGCACCTGGCATGAGTACGCCCTATACATCCCAGAAACTTGACTTAAACCCCAGCTACTGCAAGTTCGGAGCTCAAATTCTGCTGGACCTGCTAAATGGCTTTAACCAAAACATAGGCGGGGTCATAGAAAACAAGGATGTAGAATGCGTTCACAAAACGCGTGTAATCTCTCGACGTCTGCGAGCCGCGTTGCCGCTGTTTAGGTTTTGTTTTCCAGCCAAAAAATTTGATAAGTGGACCAAAGAAATCAAAAAAGTAACCCAGCGCCTAGGCAACGCACGAGACCTAGATGTCCAAATTGCCTTTATAGAAGAGTACCTAAAAAAGAATCCCCTCGAAAAAGCAGGGATAGACAGCATACTAAAAGACCATCAAGAACTGCGGGAAAGCCTGCAGCCCTTGGTAGTTAAAGAGTTAAACAAGCTTTTATCATCAGACATTTTAGATGACATAAGCAGCTTTTGCAAAGACCTCATTGAACAACAAGCCGCCGCCACCTTTGACGCGAACCAGGTGCTTGAAAAGAGCCATTGGCATGCATCGTTTAGGCTAGACGAGTTTCTATCGCTACAACGATACGTGCATTTACCCAACGAGAACCTAAAACATCATGAAATGCGCATTGCAGCCAAAAGACTTCGCTATACTATGGAGTTTTTTGCGCCCCTCTACAAGTCGCAGCTTAAAGAGGAAATAGAAACCATAAAAAAATACCAAGACATACTCGGCGAAAAACATGATAACGAAGTCTGGCTCGACTATATCCCTAAATTCATAGAAAAAACAGTTGCCAAAAACAAAACAGACCCAAAACAAACCGCATTTAAGTCTGCGGTGAACAAGTTTCAAACTTACGTCAAAACTCAGAGGCAACAACACTATAAGGAATTTGTAGGGTTGTGGGACCAAAACCAGCAAAGCGGCTTCTTTGATAGGTTAAGAGATGCAACTAAAGCGGGAACAACTTTGTCGGAGAAAAAAATTCAACAAACTCTAACTAACCCCCATGCCGCCATCGCCGTAATTTCTGACGTGCACGCAAATCTGCAAGCGTTACAGCGGGTGTTTGAGGATGCAGAAGAACGGGGTGTGACGGTATTTCTAAACGCGGGCGATTCTGTGGGATATGGTGCCAACCCCAGTGAAGTGGTGGCGTGTCTTTGTGAAAAAAATGTGCTTAGCGTCGTGGGTAACTATGATTTGGAGGTTCTTGAGGGCAAATCTAAGCCTAAAGGCGAAAAGAAGCTGGCGTTAAAATACACCCAAAAGCAACTCAGCAAAGCCTGCGCAAGCTACCTCAACTCGCTACCTCGCGAAATTCACCTTGAAGTGGGGGACAAGAAACTGTTTGTCACACATGGCAGCCCCGAATCCATCGAAGAACACCTCTACCATGACACCCCAATTGAGCGTCTCAAGATTTTGGCTGAAGACGCCAAAGCCGAAGTAATCATAGTTGGGCATTCTCATGAACAGTTCCAACGAGAAGCTGACAAAACATGGTTTGTTAATCCGGGCAGCGTAGGCCGACCCGACGATGGTGA
The DNA here is from genome assembly GCA_026014745.1 of Candidatus Bathyarchaeota archaeon. Classification (NCBI taxonomy): domain Archaea; kingdom Thermoproteati; phylum Candidatus Bathyarchaeota; species Candidatus Bathyarchaeota archaeon. The sequence goes on from JAOZHS010000002.1 coordinate 861,201, forward strand.
CCCCAAAGCGGCATATGCTATTTTGTGGTTTGACCCCTTCAAAGTGGAGTTGATTCGCTTAAGCTATGATGTAGACGCTGCGGCTCAGGCTCTACGGGAGGGGGGGCTACCCGAGAGCTACTCGCAGATGCTACTACGCGGCGTGTCAATAGACACAGTAAACAAAGAGGACCAAACAAATCAGGAAGCCACTGACAAAAACTGCAAACAAACCCTGGCTGCCGCAGAGGAATTCTCCAAGCAGCACTGGCCCGACTGTGAACACTACAAGCAGGTTACAAAGTTAGCTTTACAATTCTTTGATGGCTTAGGAAAGCTGCACAAGTTTGGTAGTCGAGAACGCTGCTGGCTGGAATGCGCGTCTCTGCTTCATGACGTCGGCTTAGCCCAAGCACGCGGAGCCCACCATAAAACAACCGCACAACTTATCCTCAATGACACCACTCTGCCTTTTACTTCAAAGGACCGCAGAGTCATAGCAAGCATCGCGCGCTATCATCGCAAAGGTTTACCTAAACCGAGTCATTACAACCTCTTGGGGTTAGACAAAGAAACGGTTCACAAAATTGAGGTGCTGGCGAGTTTTCTGCGTTTAGCCGACGGCTTAGATTATACGCATGAAGCAAATGTGGAGTCGCTAAGTTTCAGGGTTGGAGTTAAACGGGTCACGGTGGAAGGCACGGCGAAGATGAAGTCGGTGCTTGAGGAGCAGGCTTTTAATAAGAAAAAAGATTTGTTTGAAAAGGTCTTTAATACATTGTTGGTGCTGCGATGGAAACAAAAGTGAAAACATCAAGTCATGTTGTGGGGTTCGTGGACATCGGCACCAACGCAGTACGCCTCTTAGTCGTGCGAATCAACCCCAACCTAAGCTACACAATTATCAGCCAAGAAAAAGAAGTCGTCCGCCTCGGCGAACAAGAATTCAAAGACAACCTGCTACACCCCGACGCCATGGAACGCGCCATTTTTGTTTGCAAAAAATTTGTTGACTTAGCCAAAACCTATTCCGCAACAAAAATCGTTGCTGTGGGAACCTCGGCGATTCGAGAAGCAACTAATCAAGCTGAGTTTTTGGCGAGGCTTGAGGAGGAAACGGGTCTTCATGTGCGGGTTATTTCCGGAGAAGATGAGGCGCGGCTGATTTGTTTAGGGGTCTCAAGCGGCTTAGACATTGGGAATGAGAAGGCGATTTTCATAGATTTAGGCGGCGGCAGCACGGAAGTCGCCATCGGCAATCAATACGAATGCTTCTACGTGAATAGCATGCGATTGGGGGCGATTAGGTTGACGGCGCAGTTCATTGGGGAAGGCTGGACGGCGCCTGTGGGGATTAACGTTTACAAGCAAATCAAGCATTACGCGGTTAGTCGGGTGCATGCGGTTAAAAGCAGAGTGCTGCAGTATGGTGCACGGTTGGCGTGGGGTTCCTCGGGCACTATAATTAACCTTGCGGAAATTGCGAATAAACTGTTTAAGAAGAGCAACAGTCGTGAAGATGCGCTTTCATTGTCTAGAAAGAACCTCAAAAAACTTGCGCCCATTATGTGTTCGCTGTCTTTGGAGGAGCGTAGGAAGCTTCCAGCGATTAATCCTGAACGCGCCGACATAATCATTGCTGGGGCAGCTATCGTGGAGGCGGCGATGGAGGAGTTTGGGTTAGAAGAAATCTACATTAGTCACAAAGAGCTTCGCGATGGCTTATTGGTGGAGTATCTTTCTAATTTTGAGGGTTTTCGTGAACTGCAAAGGACCCCCACACGCAACCGCAGTGTGCTTCATCTGGGGCGGTCATGTAATTTTGATGAGAAGCATTCAGAGACCGTGGCTTCGTTAGCTTTGCAACTCTTTGACAGCGCTAAACAAAATAAACTGCACGATTTAGGAGGCAATGAACGGGACCTGCTTAAGCACGCGGCGATGTTGCATGATGTGGGGGACTTTTTGTCTTTTAGCAACCATCACCTACATTCAGACTACATCATCAGCAACGCGGAGCTTTTGGGGTTTGACCGTAAAGAAATAGAGATAATGGCTTGTGTGGCTCGGTTTCATCGTAAAAAGCTGCCGACACGAAAGATTTTGAAGGCTCGTGAACTCGATGAGTATAGTAAGTGGGTGGTGGTTGTTTTGTCGACGTTTCTGCGGTTTGCTGAGAAGCTTGATCGGAGTCATTCGGGGTCAGTGAAGAAGGCGGAGTTTATTTTGGAAGATGACAAGTCCGTGCTGCTAGAGTTTTACTCTGACTCTGACTGCAGCTTTGAAGAGTGGAGTATTATCCAAAATAAGCAGGCGTTCTATGAAGCCTTCAAAAAACAGCTTGACGTGCACTGCGAAGTTACGCCCAGCGCCAGTTAAGTTATTCTTTTTGTAGTTCGGCTCTTGCCTGTTTGAGTGCGTCTTTTTGTGGTTTGCTTAGGACGGGGTAGGATAGGTGGAGTTTTTTGATTTGTTTAACCAGAACTTCGGAAACTACGGCATGCATGACCCATTTCTTATCGGCAGGCACCACATACCAAGGCGCCCACTCCGTGTTGGTTTGGTTTAGCATTTCCTCATAGGCATCCATATAGTCATTCCATTTGGAGCGTTCTGCGAGGTCGCCTAGGGAGAACTTCCATTCTTTGTCGGGGTCGTCGAGGCGTTTTAGGAGGCGGCGTTTTTGTTGTTTTTTGGAGAGGTTGAGGTAGAATTTGAGGACTATGGTTCCGTTGCGTACGAGGTGTTGTTCAAAGTTGTTTATGTCTTGGTAGCGGTTTACCCAAAAGTCGTCGCCGTTGTTGGCTGGGGGGAGTTGTTGCTTTGCGAGGATTTCGGGGCGGACTTTGACTATGAGGACGTCTTCGTAGTAGCTTCGGTTGAAGATGCCGATGCTGCCCCGCTCGGGGAGTGCTTTGTTGTGTCGCCATAGAAAATCGTGGTCGAGTTCTTCTTCGGTGGGGGTTTTGAAGCTGGTAACTCGGCATCCCTGCGGATTAACGCCAGACATGACGTGGCGGATGGTTCCGTCTTTTCCCGCAGCATCCATCCCCTGCAGAATAATCAGCATCGCATACGTGTTGCTTGCCCAAAGCAGCTCCTGCATACCAATGAGTTCCTGTTTGTTAGCGTCAAGGACAGCGGCGGCGTGTTGATGGAGGGTTTGTTTGTTTTCTTTTTTTGCCCATTTCGGAACCCAACCTGCGTCATAGTCGGTTAGGTTGATTTTTTTGCCCAAGGGAACGCGTAGGCTCTCAGAATCCATCGACATACAAACACCCTAAAAGGAGTTGGTTGACGTGGTTAATACCTTTTTAGGGTTTGCACCCCAGACCAGTCGCCGATTCTACTGGATTTCAACATACTTTTGAGCTTGTTTTCCATCAATACCGACCTACCCCTCTTAGGCAGAGTAGACCCCTCCTCTATCGCTTCAGCATACCTTGGATATTAGGATCCAAATAGATTCGTTGAGCAACAAAAGAAAGCAACCGACCAATGTCGCCTCTCTTGGGAAGGCATTTAAGGTTGAACTGTAAAAAATCAGCGGTGAAACAAATGAAGCATACAAGGGCTTTACTGCTAACCATCGCTGTTTTGGCGTTTTTGGCTGTGCAACCCGTTTTGGCTTGGAGTAACGGCGGCTACAGCAGCGACCCCGCAAATCCCGACTATGGCACCCATGACTGGATTGCCCAACACGCCCTCGACTACCTGCCGCAGCAAGAAAAACAATACATCCTCGACAACTTATCCGTCTACCTCTACGGCACGGAGTTGCCCGACAACAATCAAGCCGCCGACAAGATAGGCGACACCACCAAGCACCACATCTACTTCTACGCCAACCAAACGCTGCAAGACGATGCCGCAGGGCAGAGAGCAAGCCAAGAATACCAAAAAGCCCTTGACGCTCTCAAAAACCAAAAATACGCTGTCGCCGCAAAAGAAGCAGGCATCATGACCCACTACATTGCAGATATGGCTGTGTTTGGTCATTTGATGGGTGCTAAAACGGCGTGGGGAGCTGAAGTTCATCATTCGGATTATGAAACCTACGTAAATCGCAGAACCGAAACCTACGAATCAAGTTTCACAAGTTACCTGCAGTATGACGGTTCCTTGAGCAGTCTTTCGGCTTATGATGGAGCAGAAACGCTTGCGTTTGATACGACGTTTGGCGGTGCAAGCAACTATAGCTGTGTTTGGATGGATGCGAACTATGATTGGAGCAACACCCTCTTTAGCGATAGATGTAGGGAATCGTTGAATTTGGCTGTTAACGCCGTCGCTGATGTGCTTCATACGCTTTATGTGGAGGCACAACCCGTTCCCACTGCAACGGCAAGTCCGCCTCCGACAGTCACCCCAACCGCTACAGCAACAAATCAAGCCGAAGCCTCAATCGGTCCTGAGGTTCCAATCGCGATAACTGCATCCGCAGCCACCGTAGTAGCAGCAACTGCACTCATCTACAAAAAAAGACGACAAAAAAAGTAATCAAAAGTTAGGATTTGAGGTCTTTGGATGCGCCTTGCAGGCAGTAGTACATTTGGCTAAGCTGCACTTTTTTATATATTGGGCAACTGGTGCAGATGCAGCCAGCGGCTTGCGCGGTCTCGGCGGCTTTGCCTCGGGCACAGAAAAGAACACTGCTTAGCTTGGATTTCATGAAGGTTGGACAGTCAGGGCAGATACATTGCTTTGCGTTTTCTTCAGTATTAGCTACAGGTTTCCCCAAGGGTTCACGTACCTTCTGATTAGATGACCCATTCGTAGATGGTTATGTTAAAGTCCTGCCACATGGGGTCTGATGCTTCAAAGGTAACCAGTGCCGCGACGCCGTTTAGCCAGTCGAGTTTCTCAGACATAGTCATGAAGCTCCATAGCCCCACGCTTTTGCCTTTGCCCTCCACCATCTTGGCGAGGTCTAAGCCTTTGAGCACGCCCATTTCGCCTGTGCTTAAACGGAATACGCCTTGGTCTTTAGCGGCGCCCAAGCCTTTGGGGGGAGTCATGCCTTTGGCTGTGACGGTTATGAAGCAGTCCACGCCTTGCGCGGGTCCAAAACCCTTCATTTGCGCTGTCCAGGAGTAGATTTGTTTGACGCCTGCCATTTCGACGGATTTGATGAAGCTTGCGCCACTTTTGCCTTTGCCTTCAAACAGTTTTTGACCTAAAACCAAATTTTTTCACCACAAAAAGGAGCTTTTGCAGCCTTTAATTGGTATGTGATTGGTGCTAGTCAGCTACAAAAGGGGTTGTTGATTTAATTTGTTAAGCTGTTTACGAGTTTGTTGATTTGGGGCGGCAAAAAGAATGCTGCGGGGAATGCTGCTGTAAAGCCGATTGTCCATGAGGTTAGCCAGCCGAGGACTTGGAAGCCTGCGATGCCGTTGAAGATTAGGCCCATTAGTAAGGACATGGCGCCGGCCATGATTAGGGCCATTAGTAGTGCGCTCATGAGCCGTTTTTTGGTGGGTGAGTTTGTTGTTGATATGTTGTACACTTCCTCTTTTTTGTAATTATATAAGTTACAAACTAATATAAATCTGTAACGCTAACACTTACAAAGTTTTATATCATCAAAACACCAAATACCTCACGGTAACCAATATGCGCACCAGCACACGATTCCCCATAGCCGTCCACACCCTAATGATAATCGCAGCATTCACAAACCAACAAAAAGTAAACAGCGACCTCATCTCACAAAGCACAGGCGTAAACCCAGTCATCATCCGAAACATCTTCACCCAACTCAAAAAAGCAAACCTCATATCCGTATCCCCCGGCCCCGGCGGCACCACCCTAACAAAAAAACCCCAACAAATCACCCTCTGGGACATATTCACAGCAGTGGAAACCAAAAAAACCGAAGACATCTTCAGATTCCACGGCAACGTTTCCCCAAACTGCCCCATCGGCAGCAACGTCCATGAGCTACTCTATTCGCATCTAGATGATGCCGTTGAGGCACTAAAAAAGGAGCTATCCAGCGTCACAATCGCCGACCTAATCAAAGAACTGCGCCAAAAAATTCCTGATTTACCTGAACACTCCAGTGAGTGCGGCCAAGAGGGCAGTTTATGATTTTGGCGGCTTGCCTTTGACAAACCCAACGATTACTAAAACGACACCAACCACGAGTATGCCAAAGCTGATTGCTACAAAAACAATTGAAGAGCTAAATTGAGAGATCAAGGGATTTACGACTGTAACGTCTCTATAGGCAACTTCGTTGGATCGGTAGACCCAAGTTGAAATAAAACCAGTGTCTGTGGAGTCGCTGGTGTAGATAAAATCATAGTTTTGGCTTACTGGAACAGTCCAATTTTTGTCTACAGCATTAACACCAGAAAAAGTTAGGTAAGTTGTCGAGCCACTTCTAATACTCAAATCGAATGTTGGGTCGGCTTCGCTAAAGATTAACGCAGAAATACCCATTAAATCGCCTTCATTCAAACTAGCTTGCAGAGTAACATTAGGCGATAAAGGAATGGGGAAATTGTCGTTGATAACACACGCTGAATCTGGAACGTAAGGTGAGCTTATAGTTGAAGTAAAAATAATAGGCGAAGCTACTAGTAAAACCCCAATTATTAAGATTAATGCGCCTAAACTAACGATTAATTTTTTCAAGCATCTCGGCTCCAGTTTTTATTTCTTGAATAGCTTTTAAGATTTGTTAATTTTTGATAAACAAACCAAAGCAAACTCTTAATAATCAAACAGGTTTGCGAAGAAGAAGGGTTGGTGCGGTTGCCGGGATTTGAACCCGGGTGGCCAGCTTGGGAAGCTGGAGTCCTACCGAGCTAGACTACAACCGCACAATGCTGTGTTGTGGGTCTGCGCCGATATAACGGTTTTTGTGTCTACCTTAGAAGCCGTTCAGCATCCACAATGTAGCCGCAGCCTGTCAATTCACGTATCAACGCCAGCTTCCAGCTGTCACGGTCATCGAGGGGAGCGAATTTTACGCCTTCAAACTCGATGGGAAACGCAAAGTTGGGGCTTTCCCGATAGAGAGCAAGCACCCGCTCCTTGCCAAGCTTGCCCAACAAAAACCCAAACATAAACAGCACATCCTGCCGCGGCGTCCGCTCACGCTTCGTAGCTTCTTCACCCTTAGGATAAACATAAATGTCGGGCGAGAGCAAAACCACCGCAAACCCCACATCAGCATACTCCTTGTAGCGGTCTACGAGTTTTTTGCCCTGAGCAGGTTCTTCACTCATCACCACGGAGGCTAGGCCGAGTTTTCGTAGCGCCGCAGTCATGGTTTGTTTCATGGTCTCGTCCGCGCCTGAAACGACGATTATTCGGCGGGGTGTGCCATTTGGAGTTGGAACGGGTGCTGGTTGAGTTTGAGCGGCTGTGGGGGTTTTTTGGGTTGGGGCGATGAATTCTTCGGTGCAGATGTATGCGCCTTTGACTTTGCCTTTTAAGATGTTGTCGATGACGTATTTTTTGTCTTTCGCAACCACGATGCTTTCGAGGTTGGGTAAACGTAGTTGGTCGGCGGTTTGGTAGGACCAGAATATGATGACTTTTGTGACTTTTATTGGGGTGAGGAGGCGTCCCATTAGCCAGAAGGGTTCACCGTTGGCAAAGGGTTCTTGGAATGACCCTATGAGTTCGGCGCGGGATATGTTGAAGCGGAAACCCGACTTGTCAGGCTCACTGTACTCGATATAGACGTGGTATTTAGGATTAGGCACTGTAATCAGGATAGACACTTGTGTCGAAAACTAAAAACCCTTCCCCCAAAAAACCATGCAGAGGCACATAGCAGTCGCCCAAGCAAGGGTGCAAAGCAAAATCGTTATCAGACACATCGACACTTTTAGCGTGCAAGGAGATTAGTGATGCCCAAAACCTACACTTACACAGATGCAGGCGTCAACCGAGCGCAGCGCCACGAATCCAAAAAAGCCCTCACAACACTCAAAGAAACCTACAAGCACATAGGCTTTGGCGGCATAATGCGCCTACCCTTCGGCAACCTCTTCCCCATCGACCCAGACACGTTTTTGGACCTCCAAATAGAGGGCGTCGGCACCAAAGTCTTAGTCGCCGAACTGGTCGACAAATATGACACCATCGGAGTAGACGCTGTAGCCATGGTGGTAAACGACGTTATTCGCAGCGGCGCAAAACCCCTAGCGCTTGCCGACAACATTCATGCGGTAGCCAGTGAACCCAAACTCGTCAACGCATGGCTCAAAGGCATAATCGCAGGCGCCGAAGAATCCGAGTGCCCCATCGTGAATGGCGAAACTGGAGATGTTGCAGAAATTATCCGCGGCATCAAACCCAACTCAGGCTTTGATATGGTTGCTTCCTGCATTGGCAAGGTGGAGCGCCAAGACATCATCACTGGGGAGAGCATCAAACCCGGCGACCCCATCATCGGACTGCCCAGCAGCGGCGTGCACAGCAACGGCATCACGCTGGTCAGAAAAATCCTGTTTAAACAGTGGGGCGGCAAATACGACCCAACCGACATCCCCGAAGGCTTGGAGCGGGAAGTTGGGTTGGAAGTGTTGGAGCCCACAAAAATCTACGTCAAACCCCTCATGCAACTCGCGCGGGAAGTCAAAATCAAAGGCGCCGTCCACATCACAGGCGACTCCTACACCAAATTCAACAACCTCACAGCCTACTCACCCGGCATCGGCTTCAAATTTGACAACTTCCACCCGCAACCCATCTTCGCCGTTATCCAGAGGACAGCGGCTGAACTTGGCTACACCATCACCGACGAGGAAATGTTTAAGACATTTAACATGGGCTGGGGCTTCGGCATCATCATCGACAAAGCAGACGTTGACAAAGCCATGAATACATTGGAGCAGGACAGCGTTGAGCCGCAGTTGATAGGCACCGTAACCGACAAAGAACGCGTCGTAGAAATTGAGCACCAAAACAAACATATGACCCTAACGTAACAACCCGCTACATAACCAAAACCCAAACCAACCGGCACAGCAGAAAAAACCAAGAACTTATCCCTAAACGCCTAAAAAAAAATAACAGGTTTTCAAATTAATTCTATAATTGTTCAACTAACACCTGCGTGTCGCCATTTTTTATACAGCAAAAAAAAGGAAAAAGAAGCAAGTATTATCCCAAATGAAATTGCTACTGCGGTTAAATATTGCGGGTAAAGCACAGGTTCTGGGGTCGCTTCTAAAGAAGGCGTTACACTAGTATCAGCAAATACATTTGAGGGCATGATAAGAGGATGATGGTCAATATTATTGCTGTCCAATATGTATGGCACGTCGCCTAAACCCGAATTATTAACTTCTGAAGCATACGAATACTTGGTTAAGTAGTCACCCCAATAGTTGCCAATTGAACCGTTGTCCCAAAAATGTTTTTTACCGTTTAACGACAAGTTGCCGCTTAAAAAATTGTTTTGGGTGAAATTATCTGAGTGCGAATCATCGCTGTAAACAGTTGCAAGGTTGTTGCAGAGTATAATATTGTTATTTGAAGAGGTAAAATCGATGCCGAATATATTGCTTTTTGTAATGAGATTATCATGGCAGTTAACTAAAAAAATGTACTTATCCCCACTCGCATTACTTATAGTACAATTAGAGCAGCAATACAACCAGATATTTCTAGTATTGGTGGATGCGATAGACACATTTTTTATAGTTACATTTGTTGCTGTGGATATCTGGATCCCTGGATTAAAATAATTGGTGTTAGCGCAATCTATGCTGTGCCCTGCTCCGTCAAACACTATGTTACTAGCTTCAATCGAAAGGGTGTATTTTTGGGTGAGATTAGCGGTGAGGGTATAAACACTTCCTGTTTGTTTAATGAATTCGGTTACAGGTTCGACGTTGCCATTGTTTTTTATTATGATGATTGGCAAATAGTCGTATCCCATAGGATTTGCACTTGCTTGTAATGGAAAAGAATTCATCATAAAAAGTAAAACCATTAAAATAGTTGAGAATTGAAGAATTTTTTTCATATCTTAACTCTTAATTACGCTATCGCTGTTGCAATAAATGTTTTTTCGTCAAGCTTTTTTGACTAAGAATAATTTTCAAAGTTATTTGTTGGTAAAATCGTTTTAAGGGGTGTTTAGTGGGTTGTTTTTCGTGTGATCAGCGCCGTCACAAAGTTTGGTGCGTCAAATCATCCAGCACCAGAAACGCAAAGAACGCCACGGAAATCGGCTTGTGCGTTGCGTTTTCCACGAACCTATTAGGATGCTAATAGTTGATGTATGCAGGAACCTATAGGGGGTAGGCTGCTGCTTGTGGCGGGTTGCGTTTTGCGCAGTTTGGCGCTGTGCGGGTTTGTCTTAGGGGGGTAGGGTGTTATTGGTTGAAAATCAAGCCATTACCGATGTTGAGAATGAGTGTGAGAATTAGGATGGTTTTTTCGTGCTTTTTTGTTCGCAAAATTGCTTAAAGGGAGCGGGTGGGGGTTGGTTGGGTGACGGGCGAAACTTCCGAATGGGCCATGCTAGTGCCCGACTGCATTGCGCTACTCAATGCTAATCTTGTGCAGAAAAAAACAGACCCTCCATGCCCCCACACCCAAACCCTGCCGCCCTCAACATAGAGCCATGTTATCCGTGTGGAGAAAACCTCTGATGCCACACCCAAACAGACGCCTAAACACGTTGCAAACAAAAAACGCAGCCACACACATTTGCAGTCTTGTGGGATTTTTAGAACCACCACACCCACACAAAGACAGAAAACACAGAACACAGCGTTTTAACATAAAATATTGCATTTTTCTTGACGAAAGCGTTTAAATCCAGAAGCCCCGATTTAACCAACCATGAAATACGCTGCTAAAATTGAAGTTAGCCTTAAACCGGGGCACAGCAACCCCGAAGGCGAAACCACCGCGCGACTACTTCTCGAACTCGGCTACAAAGTCCAAGCCGTAGATGTCAGCAAAGTCTACACCGTAAACCTCGAAGCTGCATCCGCCGTCGAGGCGAAGGCGAAGGCTGAAGAAATGAGCAAACGCCTACTCGCCAACCCAACCAAAGACAACTACACAATTAGCGTCGTTGAACAGAAATGACCGACCTCTACCAGAAACGTGGCTCAGCCATAGAAGTTGCCTTTGCCAAAGCCACGCCGCAGCAGCTCGCCGAAATCAACAGCGAACTCGCCCTAGGATTTAGCCCACAAGAACTCGAAGCCATCCAAACCTACTTCCAAACCGAGAACCGCAACCCCACAGACTTAGAACTCCAAACCATTAGCCAAACATGGAGCGAACACTGCTGCCACAAAACGTTTAAAGGAAAAATCCAACTCAACGGCAAAACAATCCAGAGCCTCTTTAAAACCTACATCGCCAAAGCCACCAAACAAATCAACGCCCCATGGTGCGTAAGCGTCTTTGAAGACAACGCGGGCATCGTAAAATTCGACAAAGGCTACGGCATCGCAGCCAAAGTAGAAACTCACAATCACCCCTCAGCGGTGGAGCCGTTTGGCGGCGCAGCAACAGGTGTGGGCGGCGTCATCCGCGACATTTTGGGCGTCTGGGCAGATCCCATCGCATGCACCGATGTTCTGGGCTTTGGACCTCTAGATTACGATTACAATAAGCTCCCTGTAGGCGTTAAACACCCCAAATACGTCTACATGGGTGTCACGGCGGGGATTAGCGCGTATGGCAACAACATGGGCATTCCAACCGTTAATGGCGCCATATACTTTGATGACTCCTACACAGGCAACGTGGTGGTATACTGTGGCTGCATCGGACTCTTACCATTAAACAAATACGTCAAAACGGCTAAAGTCGGCGACTATGTGGTTTTGGCAGGCGGCAAAACAGGACGCGACGGCATCCACGGCGTCACCTTCGCCTCAGCTGAACTCACCGAGAAATCGGAGGAAATCAGTCGCCCCGCCGTCCAAATCGCAGACCCCATCGAAGAAGAAAAAGTCAAACGCACCGTCGTCGAAATCCGTGACTTAGGATTAGGCTCAGCCGTCACCGACATCGGAGGCGGCGGTTTATCTTCAGCTGTAGGCGAAACCGCGGAACGCTTCAACTGCGGCGTATCTGTTGACCTCGCCAAAGTCCCCCTCAAATATCAAGGGCTAACCCCATGGGAAATATACATCTCCGAATCCCAAGAACGCATGCTCCTCACCGTCCCCCCCGAAAATCTGGAACAGGTTATGGCGATTTTTGAAAAAGAAGACGTATTAGCCAACGCCATCGGCAAACTCACCCTGCAACGGCGCCTAGAACTCACCTACAACGGCGAAACCGTCGCAGACATCAACATGGAATTCATGTTTAACCCCTGCGAAAGCACCAAAACCGCAACCATCCAAACCCCCAACCTCACCGAACCCATCTTCCCAGAACCAGCCGACCTCACCCAAACGCTTTTGCAACTTCTCTCAGCACCCAACATTGCCAGCAAAGAAGCCATCATCCGAACCTACGACCATGAAGTTAAAGGCAACACACTCCTAAAACCCCTCCAAGGCGAATACGCAGGGCCCAACGACGCAGCCGTACTCAAACCCGTCGATGACTCCATTAAGGGCTTGGTCATTTCGTCGGGTATGAACCCTAATTATGGCAAAATCGACACTTACTGGATGGCTGCTTCCGCAATCGACGAAGCCATACGCAACAACCTTGCCGTGGGCGGTCGAAGAATCGCATTGCTGGACAATTTTACGTGGGGTAACCCAGAGAAACCCGAACGATTGGGCTCACTGGTCCGCGCCTGCGAAGCATGCTACGATGTAGCCACCACATTCCGAACGCCGTTCATATCAGGCAAAGACAGCCTCTATAACGAATCCCCCCTGGGACCAATCACTCCCACTCTACTCATCACAGCCGTCGGAGTTATCCCCGACGTAAGCAAAACCGTCTCAGTGGACCTCAAAGCCGCGGAGAACCATCTCTACATAGTCGGCGACACCTACCCTGAACTAGGCGGCAGCGAATACTACAAACTCAAAGGGTACCTCGGCAACTCTGTGCCTAAACTCCACGCATCCAAAGCCAGAAAAGCCTACTACAACCTCACCAAAGCCATGGGGGAAGGCATCGTGAAGTCCTGCCATGACCTCTCGGAGGGCGGTTTGGCGGTGGCGGCGGCGGAGATGGCGTTTGCAGGCGGCTTAGGCTTAGAAATCGACCTCAAAGCTGTACCCGTAAAAGGTGTTGAGCGAAGCGATTTTGTGCTGTTCTCAGAATCCAACAGCCGCTTCCTAATCGAGGTCGCAGAAGAAGACCGCGAACTCTTCGAAGAACTGATGGGCAAATACAGCGCCCTCATAGGCAAAGTAACCCAAGAGCAGAAACTACTCATCCGCGGCCTAAACGGCAAGATTGTGGTTGATACATCGCTGGAGAAGCTGCGACGTAGCTGGAAACAAACCCTAAACCCACAGGAGGCATCTCAATGAACATAGAAGACATCAAAGTCTGCGTACTCCGCGTAGGCGGAACCAACTGCGACGCCGAAACCCAACGCGCCTTCCAAGAACTAGGCGTACAAGCCGAAACCGTACAAGTCAGCGACATGATAAAACGCCGCAACCTCCAAGACTACCAAGCACTGGTCTTCCCAGGGGGCTTTAGCTACGGCGACTACGTACGCAGCGGCGTCATATTCGCACGGCATCTAGCAGCTAACTTGGGAAAAGAAATCGAAAAATTCGTCGACGAAGGCAAACCCATATTGGGCATCTGCAACGGCTTCCAAATCCTAGTCGAATACGGATTGCTCCCTGGATTTGACGGCATAAGCACCTACCCGCAAGCTACGCTTACCACCAACGAGCCAGCTGGCTTCAAATGCGAATGGGTCTACCTCAAACAGGAAAACCGCGGCAAATGCGCCTTCACCGCCAACATTCCAGCGGGCAAAACCATCCAGCTTCCCATAGCTCATGGCGAAGGCAGACTGCTCTTTCCCAAAGAAAAAGAAGAAGCAATCCTAAAGAAACTCATCGACCAAGACATGCTGGTGTTCCGCTACTGCACCAAAGACGGCGAAGCAGCAGACGGCAAATACCCCACCAACCCCAACGGCAGCTTCTATGACATTGCAGGCATATGCAACAAAGACGGCAACATCTTCGGACTCATGCCACATCCTGAACGTGCCGTGTACTGGTGGCAACAACCCAACTGGACAAGCAAACCCTCGACACTTAAGTATGGCGATGGCAAACTGATTTTCCAAAGCATCATCGACAAACTAACCAAAACAAGCTAAAACGAAAACAAGAAAAAGATTAGGAGATTGATTCTCCTTGGGCAAAATAATTGCCCTTTAATTTTTGTTTATTTTTGGGATTTTAATTTTTGTTTTCTGTTGGTAAACTCCGAAGGCTGCAAAGCAGGCAATCAAAGCCACTAAACCTGCGTAAGCATATTCTGGAACCGCGAAGAGCAAACCGATTTCATGGCTGCTGAGGGTGAATGTTGCGTAGATGAAGTAGTGGGTGCTGTTCTTTTCGATGGTGATGGATGAGGCTTCTATGGGGGTGTTGTCGATGAATAGTTGTAGGTTTGTGTTGTTTGCGTCTATGGGGAGTATAAAGCGTATGTAGCCGAGTTCGCCGCTGGGTCCGCTTGCGGTGAAGTTTAAGGTTCCAAGGTTTGAGGTTACGTCGGTGATGGTTACGTTGCTTGTGACGGTAACAGGTAGCGGTTGTCCGCTTGGGTAGTTGAATGCCGTCAGTGTTGTTGGGTTGAAGAAGTTAACCAAGGGATAGTTATCAACGTTAGCGGGGTCAATAGTGTAGGGTACGTCTCCTATGCCGTCGCTTCCAAGGACACTCTGCGTTACGGTGTAGTATCTGTCTTCGCCTGTGTAGTCGCTCCAGTAGTTTCCGCCTGAGGGGTAACCGTCATCCCAGAGGTTATCGGATGAAGTATCAGTTGAGGCGGCTTGAACAACTCGGTTGTTTATGAGGTTATTGTGGTAAACCTGACAGTGCCAAGCGTTTGTCAATATAATGCCTATTTCACTATTTTCTACGGTGTTACCGATGATGTTTAAGCCAGTTAGACGGTTATCGTCATCCACTCCGCCATGGGGGTGAATACCATACCAACCGCTATTGACCACGTAATTGTTTAGTATGTCGTTGTAGTTCGAGAAGGTTTCGATTCCGATGCCGTCGCCTCCACTTCCAGAAACGGTATTGTTGGCTACAACGTTGTATATCGAGCTTTGAATAAGGCGTATTCCTTCGGCGCCGCTTGATTGGATGATGTTGTTGAGTATTTGGTTGTTGTTAGCGTTAGATGACAGCTGGAGGTTGTCGCCATGGTTTCCAGTTAATGTGTTGAAAGCAATGTAATTGTCAGATGATGATTGAACTAAAAGGCCGCCATTATTATTGTCAGATATTTCGTTTTCAGTTGCAGTATTGTGGCGGCCGCCTTCGATTTGAAGCCCCATATCACTTTGCGTTATGCTGTTAGCATTTACGGTGATGTCCTCTGAGGCGGGGATGTATATGCCTATGCCACCGTTCAGTTGTGCTAAATTGTTCTCTAAGACGACATATGAACACTCAAACAACGCAGCCCCATCTTGTCCGTTGGCTGTAAAGTTATTGTATTCCACTAGTGAGTTAGTTGTGTGCGCCATGTCAAGACCATTCACCCAGTTTCTAGTCATGTTGTTTGAAGTGATGAATAGGTTGGCGCAGTCAAGTTCTGTTCCTAAACCATTGAACAAATTGTATTCGAACGCATTTCCTGTAACCGTTGAATCAACCACGTCAATGAGGCGCATTCCGTGGTCACGATTGTACACAATGGCGTTGTCGCTTACTAGAGAATCAGTGGAGCCACTTATGTGAACGGCGGTCTGCTGATTATTCACCACAATGTTGTTGGAGATGATGTTTTGTGAGCCTTGGTCCTCAAAGATGCCGGGACATTTGTTGCTGTAGATAAAGTTGTTTTCTACATAAGCATAAGAGGTTGATTGAAGGAAAATTCCTTCAGCGCCGTTGGTTATGGCAAAGTTTTGTATAACAATGTCGCTGGTTCCGGTGGAGGTTCCGAAGACCACGTTTCCGCCGCCATCCACTAAGCTACCAACAGGGCTTGAACCGATAAGTTGCACGTTTTTCCATATTGACACAGCTTCATAATAAACGCCATCGTCTACCTCGATGAGGTCTCCGTCTGAGGCTTCATCAATTGCCTCCTGAATCGTAGCATAATTGGCACCAGTGTCGGTGTTATGGACTGGGAGATAAACCGCTGGATACTCAAGCGGCGAATTATCGACGATGTTTTGGGTGAAGTCGATCACGTATGGAGCAGGCGCAACGAAGTCAGCCCAGTAGTTGCCGTCAAAGTTGTTAGAGGCCGAATCCTCTGAAACTGAAATATAGAAGGGGTCACCTGAAAAATTGTTTTGAGTGATAGTGTTGGATGAAGCGGCTAGTAATTTAAGAGCGCCCCCAGCACTGTTGTCAGCGAAATTGTTGCCTAAAATAGTGTTTGTTTGTGTATTTTCAAGAATCATGGCTTGTTCATTATTGGTTAATTGATTTCCAATTATGTTATTCTCGGCCGGACTGCCTTCTGGACCAGAAACATGGATACCTATACCGCCGTCGGCTATGTCATTTTGGGCTATCCAGCTGTTCTGGCAGTAATCAAAGTAGACGCCCTTAACGCCGCATGCAGAAAGTATGTTTTCCACCACACTTATTGCCGAGGAAGCTTCGAAATAAATGCCATATTCTGCTTGTATGCCGTTTTCCAGAATTCCAGTATTTTGACACCCAACACCGTGGATTCCGGTAGGACGGTATCCCCCTGCAGAAATCACCGTTATATCGTTGCCTCTGACCATAGCGTAGCAAGTTTGGTCTAGGTATATCCCTGTACTGTGACTGCTTATTTCGTTATCAGTGATACGATTGTACAGAGATCCGCTGTTTTCTATGATGATACCGACATCGTTTCCGGAGTTGCCAGTTATAACGTTGCTTACAACGTCATTGTTAGAAGAGCCATCCTGCAGAGCTATTGCGGCAGTAACAATGTAATTGTCGTAAATTTCGTTTTCTTTGATGGTTAGAAACGCGCTTTGTCCTCGCACTATTATTCCGTCGCCTTCACCGACTGAAATAGTGTTCGATTCAATTACTGAATCAAATGATGAATAGAATTGAATACCATATTCTGTTGTCGAACTTATTTGGTTGTTTTTTACGTTTATTGATCGGCTGTTTCCTTCTACGGATATTGGATTTCTCACCAAGGAGTTATCGCGTACTTCTACGTTTCGGGCTTCGTATACAAAGATTCCGGCGTCACAGAAGCGGATTGTGTTGCCTTCAATCACTGCAGGGGCATCATGACCATCAACACGTATACCTGTTTGGCAGTTCATTATTACGTTATTGGAAATTTTGTTATTAGAGCCCCACATAACAAAGATGCCGAAACCCAAGTTGTCCTGCACAATATTGTCTGATATTACGGCGTCCCATACGTTGTTGAGAAATATACCCGATTCAGGGTAGGCTGCACCGCCATTTGTGACCGTGAAGCCAGAGATGGTTACACCATTCGCAGTGACTTCTATGGTGTGGCCGCTGCCTTCGCCCTCTATTATTGTGTTTTCTTTGTCCTCGCCAATCAGGGTTAGAGGCTTATTCACTACAATGTTCCCGTAATATGTCCCCGTAGGAACAGAAATTGTATCCCCATCGGAGGCTAAATCAATCATATCTTGGATGATTGATGACGCTGATACCGAGTTATTGGAAAAAACCAAAACTGCGGAGGTGGATAATAGTACAATCAATGCAGCAACTAAGAGTTTGCTGGATTGTTTTTGTTTTATGGGCAGGACTTTAGAAAGGGACACGTAAACCTTCTCCAAAGAAAAATAGCGAGCCCTTGCTTTATTTAAGGTTTGTCAAATATTAAAAATTCTGATACCAGTGATAAATAAATTTAAAAAACAGAATAAAAAAGGAAATTATTTGCACATAAAAGCAGTTACAGCTAAATTACAACTAAATCAGTTTTGTAGGGCAACCCCTCACGTGCACCCATCTTGATTACGCTTCGTGAAGCCACAAAATTACCCAACTGCCCGCATTCAAAGAGGGTTTTGTTGTTGATTAAGCCATAGAGGAAGCCCGCGTTGAATGCGTCTCCAGCGCCTGTAGTGTCCACTGCTTGAACCTTGTAGGGCGGTATCGTCTTCTTTTCCTCGCCGTTGGTGACGTAGCAGCCCTTATCGCCAAGTTTAACAGCGACAATCTTGACGCCCATATCAAGCAGCATTTGTGCGCCTGCAGGGATATCTGACGTGCCAGTGATAAGCTCAAGTTCCACAGAGTTAGGCATCATGACAAAGGAATTTTGGATTAGGGGTTCAATCGCTGACCGACCTTTCTGGGCATATAGTGAACCAGGGTCAAAGCTGACTTTTACAGTGTCAGGCAAAAAGCTCATGAGTTTTTTTTGTGTTCGGAAAGATTTTTCGCCCACAAAACTCGACAGATGCACAATTAGGGTTTGAGTAACGTAGTTGGCTTGGAGTTCGCGAAATTCTATGCTGTCGTTGACGCCGGGGTTTATGTAGAGGGCGCGTGCGCCTTTTTTGTCCACAAATCCCAGACAGACACCGCTTTTACCCTTTGGCGAAACGGTTATGCCGTCAGTGTCCACGCCCTCGGCTTTAAAGCATTCAAGTTGAAGTTTACCTTCATGATCATCAGCGACTTTACCGATGAAACCGACTTTGCAGCCCAACCGCGCCAAACCGACCACGGTATTGGCTGCTGAGCCACCGCAAACTTCCGCGTAGTCATGGATGAAGCTCTCTTCTTCGGCACCCGCTATTTTGTCGACTTTAAGCAGGGTATCGACGTTTAGGGCGCCAAAACCGATTACGTCAAATTTTGTCATAGCAATACCTCTTTGAAGGGGATTTTGTATTGGCCCAGTTTGCCTTCATAGTTACCCGCCCCAATTCGCACAACACCTTCTATATCCTGAACTGCGTTGATGCCGACGCGGGTGGCTTCTTTGAGAGCATCCACAGACACGCCGTCGTAGACGATTTCGGCAATGTAATTTACTCCATTAGGCACTTGGGATTCTTTGCCCAACTTGGCTTTGAGCGAGGGACATAAGAAGTGGTTGGTAGTGGGACCGATTTCTGGGAACTTGGTTTCAGGTTTACTGCCCGCAGAGCAAACGTCAAAGGTGGTGACGACTCCTTCAACTTGCTGAATAGCAGCTAAGGCTTTTTTGCCGGCTTCTTTGAGCGCCTGCTTAGTGGCGCACATGACCCAAAAGTTGCCGCCCATCACACCCCGCGCATAACCGATATAGTGCTCTATAACGAAGTCGGGAATCATTAAAGGCACCACAATAACTTCGCGTCCATGGCGTTTTTCGACCCATTCGTAGCCGTCACCGCAGTGACCTACCCGCGGCATCATGTCGAGTTTGCCTTCGGGGTTAGGTAGGGCATCGTAGATGGCAGTGAAGGGTTTTACCAAGATGTCTTGGCGGATGTGGTAGGAAAGTTCTTTCTCAAACTTCTCAAGCGATTGCTGGAAGGCTTTCTTGGGGTTGATTTCGCCCCAGAGCTGAACAATCGCTCCGACGCGACCATCAGGGGTTTGGTTTGGGGTGAGGTAACGCTCAATGCCGCCCTCGGTTCGTCCAATAACCACGGAGGGGGTAGCGGTGGCGTCTTCGGCTGCTTTGCGCAGGGTTTCCTCGTCGTCTGCGGTTACGATTATGCGGCAGTATAAGCCGGCGAATGCTTCAATAAAGGTATCATCAATTAGGGGTTTCATTTTATCCTAGTCTCCCAATTGCGACTCCGCGGACTTTTTTGCGGAATTCGCTACTTTCTTTTATGACTGCTTCCATATTTTGGGCTGTTACTATTTGAACCCTTGGCAGGGCATTTGGATAAATTTTGTAGATCTCTTTTAGTAACGCCGTGTTTGTGCCGCTTTCTTCAACTGCAGCTTTTACCCAGTAGTAAACGACTTTTAACGCCTGCGCCTTGCCCAATCGAGAGAACAAATCAGCAAGCACCGCAGTTACAAGATTACTCTCTGAACACACCGCGACTTCAGCGTTGCGTACAGCGTAGCTGTTGCCGTTAAAAGACACAGCCAAACCCCCCGCTTCTTTGACCAGCCGAAAAGCCTCCACGTCTGTTATGCTGTCACCAACATACATAACATCCGACAAACGCGCACCTAAACGCGTCACAACATCTCGAATTGCCTCAGCTTTTTGTTCTCCGCCAACCGTAACTACCTCGCGTATGAATTTGCCAGCAGACATCGCTAAGAGTTCAGTCCAGAAAATCTCGTCAAGCCGCCCAATGAGAGCTTGGTCCCTCGGGGAGAAATCCGCTAGGGATTTTGCGTTTGGGGGAATCTCGATTAGGAGCATCTGGGCGATTTCTTGGGCAATTTCGCGCAGACGGCTTTGTTCTTGGGGGGTTATGGAGGTTTGGTCGAGGCTGACTTTTGTGCAGTAAGTGTTTTCGAAAGGGAAACCAACCGAGTCGCAGAGAGCTCGGATGTAGTGTTCGTAGCTGGTGCTTACGAGGTAGGCGTTGGCTGTTTCTTGTATATAGCGCAGAGCGGAGTTGGTGTCAGCTATAAGGAGAATATTTTGAGCTGAAAAAGCACTCATTTGCGCGTCGGTAACATCATAGGCTTTAAAGAAAGGCAGAATTAACCGTAACGTGCTACCCGCCGAGTAACCCGGTTTTGCCAAAACATCAGCCAAAACGTCATCATATTTGCTGATGTTTGCAAAGAGAACGCCGCCATTAGGGATAAAGTGCGCGGCTAATTCGTACGCGTTGTCGTTTTTAGAGATAGGCCCCTCACAGTCTGAGATGAAAACGCGTTTCAAGCCTAATCCCTCAACTTTTCCATGTGACGGACGCTTTTGGCTATGTGAGGCTGGGCAGCGATGTCAGTGCGGTTCCAGAGGGCTCCACCACTGATGGCTTGGGCACCTTCTTGGCTGATTAAGCGGGCTTGCTCGATGCTGTCGCCGATGCCAAGGATTCCAATCGCGCGGCTTTTTAGCGGGTAGTTTTTGCCGTCTCGGATTTCCATTGAGCCGGGGTAGATGCGTATGTTTTCGCCGAACTTTTTGGTCAATGCCTCGGCTTTGGATAGGTCGACGGGGCTGTTGAGGGCTGCTTTGTCCACTTTACTGGGAAAAACGGTTGTGTATCCGCCGTAATCTGCGGGTACCTTGTAGGTAAAAACCGTCGCAGCCTGAGATACGTTAATGCCTCTTAAGTTGCCATCGATCATCCGCAGGCAGACGTCTACAAAATCGTCTTTGATTACTGGAAGCAGGTTCATGATTTCAGGGTCGCCGGGGCGACTGTTGATTTCTAGAATCTTAATTCCTTTGCCTGTGTGCATAAACGCAAGGTAGAGGGGAACGCCGCGTAGGGCGGTTTCGTCGGGGATTTTTTTGCGCCACCCGCTGAATACTTTTTCGGTTAATGCCAGCTCTTCTTCGCGGTCTGCCGCTGTTAAGAAGGGTAAGTAGTCTTTGGCGTCTTTGTATGAGCCCATGCCGCCCGTGTTTGGTCCTCGGTCATCGTCGAAGGCGCGTTTGTAGTCGCGGGTGTCGGGGAGTGTTATGAAGTGTTTACCATCGCAAAAACCCATGCAGCTGGACTCTTCACCGGGCACTTTTTCCTCGATGATAACGGCGCTGTATTGGAAGTTTGACATGAAATGTTCAAAAAGTTCTTCACGATTAGCAAAATGGTCGCCCCAGACTCCAACTCCTTTACCTAAAGCAGGCTTGTCGGGCTTCACCACAGCCTGATTATCCAATTCATCCAACCAATGATAAACATCGGCTTTGACGTCTTTGCCTTTATAGTCGGCGGGGTCAAAAACCTTAAAGCGGGGGTTGGCTTCGGGCGCGATTTCTTGGAAGAGGATGCGTTGGGCAACTTTACTCTCTTCAATGGCGTACTCTTTTTTGGGACACACCACAGGTATACCTGTACGGGATTCTATAAGGTCACGTAAGCCGTCAATTATGGGTTTCTCGGAGCCGACCAATACAAAATCAAGTTGGTCTTTGTTGACTTCTGCGAACCGACAGATTTCTCCTACGTCAAGACTGGGAAATACGGCGTGTTTGGCTGCGTGTTTAGCGTTGTAGGGGTTTCGTTGTTTGTCGGCAACGTAGAGGTTTACTTTGTAGTTTTTGCTTCTCAGCAACGTGTCTGCCATGGCAACTTCTCGAGCGCCATAAGAAACCAAGAGTACACCAATCTCATCCATCAAGATACACCGTATACGCTATTTGTCTGCGCCAAAGCTTAATTTGCTTTTTTACTAAGCAACTTAGGATTGTTGGTCTTCGGATTCGTAGATTCGGGTTTTTTCTTCGTAGCCTTCTTGGAAGCGTTTCTTCATGGCATCAGCCATCTTCTGGGCACAGGGTGTAGGATATTTGCCAGTGATGCAGGCTAAACAGAGTTCATTTTCTGTTTTTCCAGTGGCACGAATCAGATTTTCAAGGGATTGATAGCATACTCCGTCGGCACCGATGATTTTTGCGATTTCGGCGGGGGAATGCCTTGAACCAACAAGTTGCCCATACGTGGACATATCGATACCATAGAAGCAGGGGCCAATGATGCGGGGGAAGGTAACAAAGAGGAAAATCTTTTTGGCGCCAGCTTTACGCATTTTTTCGATTATGACTTTGGTTGTGTCACCGCGGACTACGCTGTCCTCAGTTATGATGACGTTTTTACCAGCGACTTTGGCTCCTAAAATGTTAATTTTCTTATCTATCGTTGAGTAACGTTCCGCGTTTAGCAGAATGAAAGCACGTTCAGTTACATAGCGGTGGCGGCGT
This sequence comes from Candidatus Bathyarchaeota archaeon, assembly GCA_026014745.1. NCBI lineage: Archaea > Thermoproteati > Candidatus Bathyarchaeota > Candidatus Bathyarchaeota archaeon. Next base: position 884,100 of record JAOZHS010000002.1, read on the forward strand.
GATGCACGTTCCCAACGGAGCCCTGAGGCTTCATGAACACCCATGGCTGAGTCGTCACCAGTTTCAGGAACTGAAAATACGATGTCGCCCTGCTTGGCTTCCTCGGGGAATTCTTTGACCAAGTTGCGGCCGAAGTCTTCTCGGATTTCATAAACATATTTGCCGTTGAAAATCGAGTCTGGCCTAGCAAAGTAGGCGTATTCAAAACTGCAAAAAGCCTCGCGGGGTTTCTCGATGACTTGGATGCGTTTAAAACCGTCTTTAGATACAGTTACGAGTTCGCCGGGGTTTAATTCAAAATCCCGCACGAAGCTGTTCATGTCAAAACTGACAGTTTCAGAGGAGAAGGCAAATGTTGCGCCGTTAGGGTCATGTCCAGCGCAGAGGGGTTTTATACCATGTGCATCTTTGAAGGCAAAAAATTCACCCTCTCCAGTGATGCCAGTTACGGAGAAGGCACCATCTAAGCTTTCCATAACACTGCGGGATGCAGCGGCAAGGTCTCCAGTTTCTTTTAAGGCTTGGAGCATTTTGTGGCAGACAATGTCGGAGTCGCAGTTGTAGAGGAAATCTGGGAAGCGCTCAGTCATTTCTCTTTTTAGGGGCAGGGTGTTTACGATGTTGCCGTTAAAGGATAAAGCAAGTTTTACACCGTCAGCGGAGGCGGTGACGGGTTGGGTGCCTTGAATTATGGAGACATCGTCACATTTACCAGAGGTGGTGTAACGTACGTTACCGATCCCGATTGAGCCTGGCAAACGCCCGAACCATTCGTTTATGGCGTTACTCTTTACTTTTGGTACGAGGTCAAGGCTTTTGTAAGTGTAGAACTGTTTATTGTTGTAAGTAAGGAAGCCATGTGATTGGTGTCCTCGATGATTTTGAGCCCTAAGTCCCCAGTATACATAAGGGAAAACGGGATGATTCTCGTAGTTTATTGCGCCAAAGATACCGCAGCCTATTCTTGGTCCCTTCTCGCGTTAAATGGGGATGTAGTAACAGAAGGGGTTTATCAGCTTTTAGTACAAATTTAAATAAAAACACACGGGATTTTTAACATGAGAACATTTAAACCGTCAGGGATTAGACGCAGGCACTTTTTCAATGATGAAGGAAGCGGGGGGAACCGATAAAGCAAGGTCGGTTCAAAACCCTACAGCCAAGGGGTTTTGGTGGTTTACTTTATCCGCACAGTTCCCTGCTGAATTATCCGCTCAAACAGCAACCGCTGAAGCATAGGTAACCCTGGAATCCGCAACGATACCCCCGCACTCCTTGAATCGTCAGATAAGTTTGGCAGAAACAGGAACGCTTCCTCGTCATCAACGATTGTTAAGCTTGATTTCTTGTTTAAGATAGCGAGCACCATTTTTCTGAAAGCTTCTGTGGTATCATCGGGGATACCTGAAAAATTGGTTATCTGGGTCATTCTACGGAATTCGATAAAATCTTCTTTCTTGAATTTCTCAGCCACCTTCTGGCCGGGTTCTACCGCGCAGACAGCCCTGACATGAACATTCTTCGCCTGTTGAGCCTTCAAATTAGAACCAACCGCCAACAACAAATTAGGAGGATACTGCTCAACCATTATTACGCGTTCTTTGGCGGACGCAATTGTTAACGCTAGTTTTCTGCGGATGGCGAACATACCTCGGACTGCCCAGATAAAATCTTCTGTGGAGTTTTTGCTGGTCTGCTGCATTTCTGCAAGGAGGCGAGTGGCGTCGTCTGCGGCTGATAGATAGGAGTTGCGCATACGGTCAACAACTATGCTGGGGGAGAGGGCATTGTAGAAGACTGGTCGTCCGCTTTGGAATTCCACTGCGCCCATGTCTAGGAGTTGCTCTAGCACTTCGTAGATTTTTGTGCGAGGGACGCCGGAGGCTTTTTGGATGTCGGCTACGCCGGAGGGTCCCAGTGAGGCGAGTGCTGAGTAGACTTTGGCTTGGTATAGGCTTAGACCGAGTTTACATAGGGCTTGTGTTAGTTGTTGTTGCTGCTCAAAGCTCATAACTTGTCACTCTAAGAGTTACAACAAAATTATAAGACAACGCTTCCTAATAACGCTTGGGCAAAAAAATGACTCACACCTCAAACGAAGCAGTCATCGAAACAACCAACCTCTTCAAAACATACAAAGAAGGCCAAATCCAAGCCGTAAACGGTCTAAACCTCAAAATCCAAAAAGGCGAAATCTACGCTCTAATCGGCGCTAACGGCTCAGGCAAAACCTCAACCATCAACATGCTCACAGGCGCACTCTACCCTACCTCAGGCTCCATCCAAGTTCTCGGTTTACCCATCCCTCAAAAACGAAGAGAAGCCGCGGCACAAATCGGCGTGGCACCCCAAGAATACGCCCTCTACAGTGACCTCACGGTTGAACAGAACATCTGGTTCTTCGCAAAACTCTACAACATGAAAAAAGCAGCCTTCGAAAAACGACTAGATGAACTGCTACCGATCCTTAAGCTTAACGAACGTAGAAAAACCACCGTCTCCAACCTCAGCGGCGGCATGAAACGACGCACAAGCATCGCCTGCTCCCTTATCCATCAACCTAAAATTGTCTTTTTTGATGAGGCAACAGTCGGAATTGACCCCGTACTGCGCGCGTTTTTCTGGGATTACTTCCGTTGCCTCACAAAACAGGGGTTGACAATTGTTTTGACTTCACATGTGATGGATGAAGCTGAACGCGCCGACAGAATAGGGTTAATGCGTGCTGGCAAACTAATCGAGGAGGGCACACCTGCCGAGATTAAACGGAGGCATTCGGCTGCTACTGTGGAAGAGGTCTTTGTTAAATTAAGTGAGGGGGTTATCGTTGATGCGTAGAAGCAGTTTTTCAGCTAACCGTGTTGGCGCAGTGGCTTGGCGTGTGCTCAAACAAATCAGCCGTGACAGACGTACGTTTGGAATGATGATTGTTATGCCAGCGATAATCATGCTTATCTTTGGGTTTGCGTTGGGCGGCGAAGTAAAATATGTGCCTATCGTAGTTGACGACCAAGATAATGGCTACACAATCACGCAAAGCGGAAACGTCAATAGTACCGCATACTTCGGAGGCAACATAACAACAGCTTTAGAAAACGATGACAGAGTAAAAGTTACCCAAGGCACCTTCGATTCAGGAGTATGCGGAGTAGATAATGGAACATGCTTTGCAGCCATCCTAATACCAGCCAACTTTTCAGAGACCCTCTTCAAACACGGCCTAGGAAACGCGGCTAGCCAATTATCTAACGTTAAAGTAGTCATCAACAGCACCGTCGGTGGCGACAGGCAAGTCAGCATGCCACTAAACCTCAGCCAAGCCCTCACAGACGTTGGAACAAACGATAACGCAACAATCACACTCTACCTTGACGGCACAAAACCCGCAAACGAAGGCAGCATTTTAGCAGCACTCCAAAGCGCACTACAAGACTCAGTTGGCGGTGGCGGCGTAGAGCTGGATAAACAGTTCGCGTTTGGCAACGTTGAGTACTCAGGATTGGACGTGAGTATTCCATCGGTGATTGCGTTTGTGTTGACTTTTCTGGTGCTCTTGATTTCTCTGATTATAATCACTCGAGAGTCAAGCTCAGGTGTTTTGTCAAGGTTATATGCGACTCCGCTTTCGGCGCTTGAAAGACTTCTGGGGTACTCAATAGGACTAACGCTACTGGGGGTTTTGATGGTCTGTGTGATTTTGGGCATCGGTATCGGAGTGTTCGGTGTCGTCGTTGAGGGTAACTTTGCCTTGCTTTTCTTCGGCGCAGTCCTATATGCATTAGCCAACATTTTCCTAGCAGTATTTCTTTCCAACTTTGCAAAAAACGAGTTGCAAGCCGTCCAAATGGCGCCCCTAATAGCGTTACCAAGCATGGCACTTAGCGGCATGCTCATACCCGTCAACGCATTCCCAGAAGGAGTTCAAATCGTCTCCCAATTTGTTCCCATGTACTATGGCAACCGCATTTTTGAAGGCATCATGCTCAAAGGCTATGGCATTGGCGACTTATCGTTTGAATTTGCAGTTATCGGCGGAATTGCATTGCTGTTCTTTGCGTTGGCGGTTATGACAGTAAAAGACAGAATCCCAGCGTAAGGCAGGCACCATTCCGGAGAAGTGACCTGCTCAGAGGCGACCCCCTCCTCTTGTATAAAGCTGCGAATCGTGACGAGCCCAAAAGGCGAACCATAGAAACACATGAAAAAAGTTTGAAGGTTTGCTGGGGTCTGATGCTCTATAACATTGGAGATACATGCAAAAGCTACCGTCCAAATGTAATTACAGACCCTCTCAGCCCTTCTTAGATTTCAAAAAAAAATAAAAAAGGAAAAGGGTTGTTTATGGGCGTTTTTTGAGTACCAACACTATGATTGCGCCGACTATAGCGATTGCAACAATTATGGCTGCGGTGGATATCGCGAAGTATGTTTCTGTGGGTGGCAGAACGGTTTCGGGGTAGGGAGCTGCTGTTGGTGGTGCTTCACCTACTGCTAGGTAGGTTTGGCCAGATGATGCGTAGTAGGATTTTGTTCCTGCAAAGGAAGCTAAGATTTGATAGGTTCCTGGAACGTCAGGTGTGAATGTGTATGCATATTGACCAGTCGCGTCAGATGTTACGTCAGCTATGTGTCGGTAGTTTCCGTTGGGGTCAATAGTATCGATTGAAACTGGAACGCCAGTTGTGTTTGTTGGCTTGGTTTGTTGCATGAACTTGTATTCCATCCATGCTTGCATGCTGTCATCAGAGACTGCGGGGGTGTCTTTTAGAGAGAATTCCAAAAGATAGTTTGTGTTTAATCTGCCAGATTGCGTTTGGTCTGTGACTGTGCCAGTTAAGAGGATACTAGAGCCTAAAGCTGGAACGATCTGTGGAGCTGAAATGGTGGTAGCGCTTGGTCCTTTGCCGAAGCAGTAGAGCATTTGGTCATAGCTGTTGAGGTTAATTAGGTAGCCATCAGCGATGTAGACGCCAGTACCAGCCGCCATGCCTGCACCCCAGTCTAGAATCTTCCAGATTTCAGTGCCGTCAGTAGCGTTTATGCATCGTAAATCTGCGCCGCGGAATAGTGGTTGAGTAGCTGAGTGTTCGCTTGTTGTTAGGTAGAGTTTTCCGTCACAGGCTGCAGCAACACCAGTCGGGTAGTTGCCGTATGGGGATTCCATGTTTTGGTTTTCAGCAACGTATGTCCAAGCTTTTTCGCCAGTAGTTATGTTGTATGCGTTTACTTCTCCACCGTAACCGTAGGTGATGAAGTTGCCTTCGTAAGTGCAGCAGCAGTCAGCAGTGCTTAAGCCATAGAATTGCATTTGAGATTCGGGTTCGGTTTCCCAAATTTGCTCGCCTGTTGCTAGGCTATAGCCCCAGTATGTTCGGGTAAGGTCTTGTCGGAAGATGAAGACACCATAGTCAGGGTTTACAGTTTCAAGCATAATACCTGGACGACTGCCAACAGCATAATCGCCTAAGGATAAGGGTTGTGTGTAAGTTTTGTTCCAAAGCAGACCGCCTACGACGCCGGCTTCGGGGTCTAGGTTTAGAGCCCAGATTTGGCCTTTAATAGTTGTAGTTGAGTTGGTGACGCCAATCTTTCCGCCGACTACGTCTTTACCTTCCCTTACCCAGTAGATGCTTCCGGTAACAGGGTTTGATCTGCCGTCTTTGCCGTCAAGTGTTACGTTCATCGAGAAGCCGTTTCGTCCATCGTGAACTGCATAGTTTTGTGGTCTCCATTGCCAATAGTTTGTTCCTGTTGTGCCTAAAAGTTCTGTGGGGATGGCTGAACTGTTCCAGCAGGTCAGGTATTGTTTGCCGCCTGAAGTTGCAATGTTGTATCTTAGGATGCTGCCGTCTTTGCCGTAAACTGCTGTTCCGCTTGCTGAAACGTTAGCAATTATGGTGATGGTATCATATGTGTATCCGTCAAGCATTTCCCATGTTGACAAACCAGTACCGGTGGTGTAGCCTGCGGGTAGAGTAACACCTGATGTTCTCCAGAGGTAGGGCATACCGCCGTGTTGGTTGGGTGATTCATAGTCATATATGGAGGCAAATTGGGGCATAACGGTCTTGTTGTCTAGGGCGAGTGTTTGGCCAGTGTAGAGATCAATTGTCCACCAACCGTTATTTCCATGCGCGGTGTTGCGGTCAGAAACTATGACTTTTCCGTTGAGGATAATCATGTTGCCGAGTGTAATACCGCCATAGTGGTTAGTATGGTAACCTATGTCTCCGTAGCGTTCATCCATTGTTCCTCCTGCGTAGTAGGGGCGTGACCACACAATATGTGAACTTTCAGGTCCATAGCCGTAGCAAGTTTTTGTGTTGGTAGCGGTTGCGTGCGCAGCACCTGAGAGGTAGTTACCTGCAAGGACATACCAAAGTCTGTTGGCGCTGTTTATGGGGCGATTCCAGTATTCATTGGGAAGCGGGGTTTCACTCCAAGGTTGGATTGGGTCAGTTTGGACTGTGAAGTAACAGGGGTCGCTGGTTGCTGGACCATAAGTGTCGTTGACGTAAACGCTGTTGACGGGTACATTATTTGCCGTTGGAAGACCTGTGATTATGTAGGCTGGCATTCGGGCTATTACTGAGTAGTTACCAGTTTGTTCAGGGACGTATGTTGTGTAGGCACCGCCAACTGAGTCAGATTCAAAGGGACCAAGAGTCTCGGTGGTGTTATCGGGTTTGGTGACGTCTAAGTAGAAAATCCAGCGGTCACCGTATCGACTGTCGGCGCTGGCTGTGGGAGGAATCTGATTGCACCAGAAGGTAATCAGTTCTTCCTGACCAACTCCGATAGGGGTTGTTGATACTGCTGTGTAACACCAAACGGGGTATGTTACGGATGGGTTGTGTGCTTGACTTAGGGGGATAGCAGCGAATAAGGAAATGGTTATTGAGAGTAGCAAAAGCACTGTTGTTGTGAAGGCTAATTTTTTATTTTGGGTTGTTAGGTTCAATGTGTTGTCTCCTTTTTATTGGGACAGTTCCCTGTCGCCAAATTTCCGTTATAAGCCTCACTCACCTATCGTGAACACAAAATACCCTAAACTTGTTTTTTAGAACGATACAAGAAAGCCTTCACTTTTGACATTTAAATCTGCAAAATCGAAATAAAGACAGATTAAATCAGGGTAGGTCTATGTGGGAACTAGCACGGATCAGCATAGAAATTGTGTCAGCGGCCGTATGCGTTTTTCTTGTTTGGTTCATGATAAAACCATACAGGCTGACTGGACAAGCGCGGTATATCGGTTTACCTTTGGGATTTGGTTTTCTTGGCGCCTCATACGCTATTTCCGCCATAGCGTACTCCGAGACCTTTTGCTGTACCGAATCGCTGTGGCTTCAATCGCTCACAAGGTCATTTGCATTCGTATTTCTTGCAGTAACATACTATTTTTCTACTAGACCAGCAAAAAGTAACCCAATATTTTGGGACATAACCTTTAGCGTATTAATCGTTGTCCTCATAGTGTTATTCCCGCTCGGGGTTGTTTCTCCACAAGTTGCTTCAAGCAGCTATACAGATGGCCAGTTGTATGTTAGAACATTTAATATCATGTGCCTTGCATATGTTGCCGCCCACACACTTAGAAGCCACATAAGAGAACCAAACCCAGCGACGCTGTGGATTCCGCTTGGATTTATTTTGCTTGCAGTCAGCCAATATTCGTTATTGTTCTGGTATATTGACGCAAGTTTCGCTGCATTTTGGGGATCGATAGGCATTCGTTTAGCTGCTTTAGCAGTTTTCCTTTTTGTCGCCATAAAAACGTTCTGCACCAAAAAAGATGAGGACCATTAATGAAGATTCCACGCAGAGACAAACTAAAAATTTATGGCGACATATTATTGGTGCTTCAACAGCAACCTAAAGCTGAAAAGATAGTACTAACGCGGGTTCAAGCCCAAGCAAACGTCGCGTTTGATAGGTTAAAAAATTATATTGCTGACCTCAAAGATCTCGGCTTGATTGAAGATGAAACAACGCTTAAACTCACTGAAAAGGGCAGACAATACGTCAAAGATTACGAAAATGTCGTTGAATTCATGAAACGCATGGGATTAACATATGAATGAATAACTGGACTAAAAGCCAGTTCAAAGGTGCTCTACTCAACGGAATAAAATGGGTTTGGTTTTTCTGAAGGCCCAGGAGGCACGGAT